>JBHLKA010000094.1:0-10190 GCA_048887145.1 Candidatus Hodarchaeota archaeon | reverse complement strand
AATTTTATTAATGGAGATCAAGCATTATTAGACATGCGATTGATTAAATCAGAAGAAGAAGTAAGACGTATAAAGAAATCAACAGAAATTTCCGAAAAGGCAATAAAAGCAATGATAGACGCAGCTCAAGTAGGATTGACTGATAATGAGTTGTTACGAATAGCCCGTAGAACAATAGTTGATGAGGGTGCAGAAGGATGGGATCACCTAACGATGAATCTCGGGCCTTCTGATCCAGAGGCTCCAGGGATTGGAATCTCCATGAAATCAGGAGATCTTAATAGATTTGATATCGGAACTATATGGAAAGGATATGTTTCTGATGTTAGTAGAGAAATGGTAATTGGACAAATACCTGAAGGTGCTGAGGAAACCATGGACCGAATGATTAAAGTTCAAGAATTTTGTGCTGATAATATTCAACCAGGAGTGAATATGAAAGAATTATATAATAATGCAAATAATTTCCATAAATCTTTAACTAAACGAGGTAGGTGTTTCATCACAGGGCATAGCATAGGGTTAGAAGTTGAGGAAATTCATCTATTTAGTCCAATGAAAAAACTTGACAGGTCATTTGAAATGAATATGGTATTTGATATTGAAGTTTGGCAGAATTTCAAGAACCAAGGATTAATTGGAATAGAAGATTGCTATAGGACTACTAAATCTGGTTGCGAAAGACTTTCCAGTTTAGAAAAAAACATTTTTGTGAAATAGAGAAATAATAATAAAATAATATCTAAAAAGTACAATATTATGGATTTTGTAAAATTTGGTATAATTGGAACTGGTGCTGTTTGGGGTTATCACCGGCTTGGTGCTAAGAATAATCCAAAAATAAAGTTTATTTCGGCATACGACACCAATGAGAAAAATTTAAATAGAGCAGCAAAATTTTCTAAGCTGGAAACGTATTCAAAATTAGATAGTTTTTTTAAGAGCGATATTGATGCTGTTCTAGTTATGGTACCTCATTATCTTCATAAAAATATCGTTGTTACGGCAGCTGAAGCGGGAAAGCATGTTATTTGTGAAAAACCGATGGCGACCACACTTGAAGAGTGTGATGATATGATTGCGGCGACTAAAAAAGCAGGAATAAAATTTATGATAGCAGAGAATCACCGTTTTCTTCCAGCTCATCAATATATGAAAGATGTTATAGATCGTGGTTTTATCGGAGATGTTTTTCTTGGACGGTCTTATGAGGGAGCATTTGTTACTGCTGATCAATTTCTTGATCCCAATAAATGGAATTTTACTTATGACAAAGGGGGAGGTGGAGTTGTTGCAGATCAGGGGGTTCACAAATTTACTTTTTTGAATTGGCTTTTGGGTGAAGTTTATTCTGCCCAATCTTGGCTAGGAAAAGCTATAAATTCACCTCCCAATAAAGGAGAGGATACAGCAATCATACTTCTGCGATACAGAAGTGGGGCAATGATTACAGTTGATATTTCATCTTTAACGATCCATCCTCTAACTAACAGAACTGAGTTACACGGTACTAAAGGTACTATTCTTGAGGATCATTCTTGGGAAAAGCCAGTTCAAATTTTTTCTTCCCATGTAGATGCGGAGGTCAAAGGAGAATTTTATAGTCCCGCAATTGAACATGGACCATTTCCGAAGTATTACAAAATATCGATGGGCTATGAAGATGCTTATTTTGCTGAATGTATTTTAGAAGATAAAACTCCTGAATTCACTCCTGAACAAGCCAAACAAGGAGTTGCTGTAGTTCTTCTTTCTTATCTTTCCGCTAAAAAAGGAGATATTGCAACAATGAACGATTTAATGAAAATTTACAATACAAAAGGCACAAGAAGCATTTTAGAAGGATTAGACAAAGTAGTGCAAAAAAATTATGAACATATCAAATGGGAAATATGATTTTTTTTAAAAAAGGGAAAAAAAGCCTAAATTCTCGTTATCTTTAATGTATGAACTCCATCTTCTTTTATTCGTATCAAAATTAATTGTTCCTCTGCTCTTTTCTCAATTTCCCCTTCAGATATTTTTATTTCATAGCCTCTTGGATATTGTATTTTTGGGATGTATAAAATCGTTGGAGCTCTAATTGAAGAAACACCATCGAATTCAAGGTAAAAAGTGCCTTCTTTAATATCAAATTCCATTTTTATTGGGGTACCTCCACATCGAACTACCCTTGGGCGACAAAATCCCTCAATTGCTCTACCACCGCTATTTATATCTTCGGTATTAAGTTGTTGGCTTCTACTGAATATTGAAAGATCTTCTAAATTCCATTGGTCTCCCCAATCATTTGTATTATCTGGAGTATAATTCCATTGGGTTGAGTGTAATAGATTTGCATCCAAGGCATTATAGTACATTGTTAATAGTTTGATATGCTTTTTCCAAGCGATATCTGGGTCAGTTTTAAATTTTTGATAGGCTTCTTTACTATTGAGATCAAATGGTAAACCAAATTCCCCTATTAAAGTTGGAATCCCTCCATGTACGGATTTTGCAATATTTTTAATCTTATTCAGTTGCCGAATAAACATCTCTTGGACATTTCCTTTTCCCATAACAATTTTATCTTCTGAAAGATCATAATTTGCTTTTATCATAGCGCGTTTTGTGCCCAGAGTGGCTGCATCATACCAATGTCCTGCATGTACAACATTTTCTGGTACTTTAAAAGTTAATCCTTCCCCTTTTAGCATTCTTATTGGATGACTTTCAAAAAATATAATTGCATCAGGAATAATTTCTCTAATATTTTTGGTATACTTTTCTATAAACGGTGTTAAATAATCTTGATAAAAATCGACCTTTTTATGATCTTTAACTACAAAATAGTCATTATTTAGAATTCTTGGTACTTTATTTTCATCTAATTCCCATATACCTTCTTTTCTCCAAATATCTTCAGCACCCTCGAGCCAACATGAAACTTTTCCTTTGTTTAATTCATCTCTTCTTGTTTCTTTAATACCAAATCGTTTAACCTCGTTAAATCCAACTGTTCTCGTATAACCTGAGCCAGTTAGCATTGCATCAAAAGGTGTAAAAATATAACCTAACTCCTCGCTTAACTTCTCAGTTCCAACGCCATCAACCCTTTTTTCAATCCACCCCTGTTCAGGTTCATTTAAGGTATCAAATCCAACTATTAAAGGATTATCTTTAACTCTTAATGCTACTTGTTTAATTGCATTAATGTAATGTTGTTGTAAATAATCTTGAGCATTTATTCCATCAATAATGCATGATGGGGCAAAATCTTTTCCTCCAAAAAACAAAGTCCACATAGTTCCATTCGCAAATCTCATAGCATTACTGGACCAGTGCATTGGAGGATATGCATTAGGATTATTAGAATCATATCGATACTGCATTACTAATGCAGCCTCAGAAGCATCAAATTTCGTAAAATCTACGCCAATTTTTTCAAAAATCCAGCCTGGTGCACCATCTCCCCCAGACATGCGGCTCCAAACATCCTGATGAGGATCAATAAAAGTATAAAAACCAAATTCAGTGGCAATATTTAAAACTTCCTCTATATAATCAAGATACTCTTTGTCATACTCTTTTGGACCTTTATGTTCAATTGCCTCCCATGTAATTAAAAATCGTAAGCAATTGAATCCCCAATGTTTCAATCTTTTAAAATGCTCATTAGCTTCTTTTATTGGAAGCGGGCGGCCAATAAATGAAACATTTCGATGATTAGTGAAATCAGTTTTAAGATGAGTTGCTCCATTTGGAGTAAATGGGACTTTTGAGCTCCCACCCAAATTTACTCCTCTTAAAAGCACAGTTCGTCCTTTTTCATCAATAAACCATTCCTTCTTAATTTTTAGCGACATTTCATTAAAAACTATTTTTTATGAAAATAATATCTATCAAAAGTAAAATAAACTTTTTCTGTATTTTCGTCCTTAAAAAATTGAACTTTTATTTTTCTGTTTGGGTAAACAATTGGTACATAAAATTTCAATTCATCAATATTTTCAGGAACAAATGGTAATTTCATGGGTATAAAAAAATCTAAAGATTCTTTAATTTCAGCATAAAGAATGTCATTTTCGAATGAAATGTTTATATTCTCAAGGTTTTTATAAGTTGAGTATTTCCCTGTTAATGACTTCAATTTTTTATATATCTCTAGATCAGGAGTTGCTTCATTGATTTCTATTCCTAATAGAAATCCAAGGATTAGATGAGCCAACGAACTTAAAACAATTGATGCATTACAATTTGCTCCAATTATAACTCCCATTTTTTCTTCTGGAAGTAGTGCTAAAAATGCAGTAGAAGATCCCACATCCCCTCCATGATGAATTAATCTATGTCCGAAAAAATCCTTTTCTATTACCCAACCAAAGCCATACCATGCATCTTTACCGCCAAGAGTTTCTTCTGGTAATTTTATATAAGGAGTCCACATTTGCTCTAATAATGATTGTTTAATAATCCTCGAATTATTAAACAAACCCTCATTAATCAAGGTAATTATATAATTTTGCATTTCTCTTACTGAGCTTACTAATCCTCCGGGAGCATAAACAATCTTATCAAATGGATGAGAAGTTTCTTTATATTGTTTTTTTTCTTTAGAAGGAATATAACCTGTTAATACATCAGTATCTTTCTCAAATTTCTCCTTTAAATAAATGGACCTATGCATATTTAGAGGTTCAAGTATATATTTCCTAATATAAGTTTCAAATTTCATGTTCGTTAATTTTTCAATGATAAGTCCGACACAAGTAAACATGTCATTGTTATAGAAGAAATGTTTATCAGGTATATCAAAAATCTCTGTAGTTGCATTATTAATATGGAGAAAGAAATCATTCCAGCTACTCATAGGAACTGTGACATTAACATTACCAAGTTGACGTACTAGTGCCACCACATTCCCGCTTAATTCAGGAATGCCCGAGGAATGTGATAATAAATGACAAATTTTTATTGAATTTTTATTATCCCCTAATTTAAAATTAATATACTTATTCACAGGATCTTGAAGGTTAATTTTCCCATCTTGTACAAGTTGTAATAAAGCTAGAGCTGTAAATGATTTCGATATAGAACCAATTCCAAATAAAGTATTTTCTGTAAATGGAAGATTCTTTTCAATATTTCTTGCTCCAAAGCCTTTAGCATATATGGCTTTTCCATGCTCAACAATTCCAATTGAGAGTCCGGGAATTTTAAATTCTCTCATTAAATCTACTATTTTCTGTTCAATTTCTTCAAATCTTTCCATTATATTTTTAACCTTTTTTTAAAAAAAATTGGATTATGTAATCTTGTAAAAAAGATTTTCTTTTATATTTTATTTTCCAATATCTATAAGAGCTATATAATGAAGCTTTTTATCTAATTAAACCAAATATTAATTATAATTAAATCCCTAAAAATTACATTTCATAATGCTCAATAAAGAATTATTAGAGTTTTTAAAGGAATTTTTTTCCACGAGTGATTTAAATAAACTCCATGAAACATATGGGGGAGGAAGAATTTTTTCATCTCCAGTTATAGGAGTTGCTAGTGGTAATGATCCGATATTCAATAAATTTAAAGAAGTAGTCGGTCCGGAACATTTAACTCCGAGTGAAATGTGGTTAGCCTCTGGACAAGAGAGCATAACACCATCAAAGTTGCGAATAATATCTATAGTTTTTCCATTTAGTGACGAAATTCGGATAGGAAGTAAAAATTCCATACAACTATCACGAATTAAATTACCTGCTGAAATTTATTCACTTGGTCGAAATTATGCGAATGAATTTAAAGCGGAAACATTAAGACAAACTATTAAATTTCTTATAAAAAGAGGATATACAGCGGTTGCTGGAATGTTAAGTGAATCATTTAATATAATTGTAAAAGGCGGATTTCATTCAACATGGTCTGAACGACATATAGCGTTTGCCACTGGATTGGGAACCTTTAGTTTACATGAAGGATTGATAACAGATCTTGGTTGCAATATCAGACTTGCTTCAATCATAACAAACGCTCCTTTTAAGGTAAGCAGTAGAAAGATGGATGATCCATATAAAAACTGCCTATTCTATGCTAAAAATATTTGTAGGGAATGTGAAAAGAGATGTCCAGGTAAAGCTATAACTGAAGATGGCCATGATAAGATAAAATGCTATGAATACGGTCAAAAAGTCGCAAGAAAAATGATTCAAAGAATTGGACCAATCTTAAAACCCCATAAAAGAAGAGTAAATGGAAAATTAAGACCTAAAATTTACCCTGTTGGATGTGCTTTTTGCCAGTTTGATGTTCCGTGTATGGATAAAAATCCAATGGCTAATGAATATCAGTAGTAATTTTCTTAAACTATTTTAAATAACTTTTTATTATCAACTAAAAAAGTTTGGTGCTTTTTTTAAAGAGTTAAAATTTAAGATTTTTGATGCTCATTCATACGGAACCTTTTTGAGATTATTTGGAAATATCAAAATCTTTTCTATTGTTTGAAAACAGTCGATTTCTAAGATTTGTTATAAAACTGATAAATATTATATAACGCCTTAGCGGCTAGATTTTCGTTCGGGTGTACTGAAATTCCTTTCTGATTCATACTCTTTATTATATTAGGAACTTTTTTTGCTCTTATGTGTATAAATGATCGTTTAACAGTATCACTAAAAGAATCTGCCGAAACATTAACATCTATGGCAGATACGAGAGCAATTGGTTTAGAAATTTTTTCTTGTAACTTTATCAAATCCTTATATCTGGGAGTTAACATCGTTAAATAAATAAGCATCATATCAACATTAGGATCGTTTCCCACGATTTCATAGGTATTTTTTTCCAATGTTGGATCAAATGTTGCTTGGAGACTTATATCAATAGGGTTTGACACACTTGAGCCAAATTCAGGAATAACCTCTTTAAGTTTCATTTTTGATCCTTTGGTCAAATCTGCCAACTTTAAATTATTCATTTCACAAGCATCTGCTGATGATACAGCGGGACCCCCAGGTCCTGAAATGATAGCAACTCGACAATTTCTTACGGGCATAGGATTGATGAATGCTTGGATCATACTTATCATTTCTTCCAAATTATAGACTCTGATCACTCCATATTGATCAAATACATTATTCCATAGCATATCATTTCCACTTAGTGATCCTGTATGGGATTGAGCTGCTTTTGATCCCGCAAGCGTGACTCCAACTTTCCAAATGATGATAGGCTTCCTTATTTTTTTTATCAAATTAATAAATCTTCTTCCATCCTTAACACCTTCCACATAACATGCTATTAGATTAGTATTAGGGTCATCACCCAAGTATTCTAAAAAATCATTGAAACCCAAATCAATGCCATTACCATAACTTATGGATTTTGAAAAGTGAATTCCTTTCAACATTGAACTAAAAGCCATAATATTTGCGATTGAACCACTTTGACTAATGAACCCTAGCGGACCTGATTCTGTTGGTAGGGCTGGAAAGAACGATAATGCTGTCTCAGGACAATAAAATCCCATACAATTGGGTCCAACTAATCTCATTCGATATTTTCGAGCAATTTCTAGTAATTCTTCTTCAACTTTTTTACCTTCTTCGCCCTTTTCACCAAATCCAGCTGAAAAAATTATTACTGCTTTTACTCCGTATTCACCACTTTCAATAATGATATCTTTAACGAATTTAGGATGAGTGGAACATAAAACCAGATCCACAGGTTCTCCAATGGATTTTAAATCTGAAAAAACAGATATTCCCATTATTTTAAAATCAGATTCATTTATTTTAGGATTAATGATAAATATTTTAGGAAATTCTTGGTCAATAAATCCCTGTAATAATATGTTTCCTAAACCACCTTTTCTACTCACACCATAAATTGCTAGTGACCTTGAATGGAATATGTCATCGATTTCTGAGAATAAATCATTCAATTAAATCTAACCTTCTATATATGGAATAAACCATAAAAAGGATAATTTTTTCGTAAATAAAAATTCTTTTAAGATATTAGGACAATAGGTTATAATTGAATATTAATTGGTTCTGATTCACCTAAAGCATTAAATCTTCCTATTGAAATCGAAAATTCATTTTGCTATTCATCTAATAAAAATTCCTAAGGATTTATTGAAATTAGTAGATTTTATGCAAAATTACAATCAAACATTTCTCCAAAATTTACTATTTTTAACGGAATTGGCAGCAATGATATTTCAAAACTTCAATCCCCTATGGGATTCTAAATCAAATTAGAAATATTGGGGATAAAAGAAATCCTTTTGGCTCTGATTCTCCTGCAAAAAATCCCCCTACAGCTTGAGATAGAAAAAATTTTATGCTTAGCGTTCACAAATAAAGAAAAACAAGATATTTTCTATAACAATTCTTTTTCATTATTTGGGCACTAAAATTTTTTTATTCCAAGATATCATGATACTCCTTGAATTTTTTTTGAAATAACCTTTTCTATTTTTTAATTTTTCGCATATATTGTCGTGTCATTAAAAATAAAAATTCAAAAAATTTACAAATTAAAATTTTTTGTAAACTAGTTAATTATTTTCATTTTAATAATAAACTAATTAAATAAGATCACGTAAATTTTATTATAATCAAGTTAAATTTTTTAATTAAAGATACTGTAGATTATTCAATGGATAATAAAAATTACACGGAAGATGATAACTGGGATTTAATAGAAGTCTCAAAGGTTAACGACAAAATTATTAAAAAGCTTCTAAATTATCTTAAGTATGATATTTCGGAAAACTTTTTCATTTCCTTTGAAAGTCTGCTAAAATTAGGAAATAAAATCCCAGAATACACAATCGAAAGTATCATTAAAGAGTTGGACCAAACCCATAATTTTAAAAAAGAATTATTTCAATTCATTTTGAATTTTACAAAAAATGGAATTGTTGAGTACCATCTTTTACCTCAGTTGTATAATCCTGATTTTATTATACGTGCTCGAGCAGTTATGAAAATTAAAGAAAATAACGATGTTAAATACATTAAGTTTTTATTACCCTTATTGGAGGACCCGGATGATTCAGTTCGTTGGAGTATTATTAGATACCTTGCCAATTTTAGAGACAATCCTATTATTTTTAATGAATTAAAAAATCATTTAGATAAGGAGCTAAATCCAATTATTTATGAAAACTTAAGAGATATTTTGGGAGAATAATCTCATTTTACTTTTTTTAATTTTCTTAACTAGAAGGGCATATCTTTTAGTAGTTGAGAATATCAGTAACTTATTTTGAAAAGTAAAGAATTAAAAAAGACAATTTTAATTATAATAATAACTAATATGAAAGAACTATCAATAGATATATTAAGCACTATTTCAGCGACATAGCAGAAATGAAGATTAAAGCAATAAAATCAAAAAATTAATTTGGTTGAGGATATAAATCATTTTTAAAAAGGTGTTATAATATTCCAACATATGATTATACATTTAAAATTCTTTTATTGGGAGACGCATCTGTAGGGAAAACTTCTTTTTCAAAAAGATATTGTTATAATATTTTTAACCCTGCAGAGCGATTAACAATTGGAGTAGATTTCCTTGTTAAAACCATAGAATTACATGGTAAGAAGATAAAATTACAAATTTGGGATGTAGGTGGAGAAGAAAGATTTAGATTTTTACTCCCTACATATTGTTTAGGTGCAAATGCTGCTTTCCTTCTCTATGATATCACTCGTCCTCCCACTTTAGATAATATACCCGAGTGGGTAAGTATAGTAAGACAAAAAGCTGGTGGAATTCCGATAGTACTTGTTGGTTCAAAAATAGATTTAAATACTCAACGTAAAATTTCAAGAGATTTTGGGATTCAAATATCTGAAAGAAATAATTTCTCTGGATTTGGAGAGATTTCAAGCAAAACTGGACAAAATGTTAATAAAACATTTGAAGTACTTACAGAATTAACTCTTGAAAAGATGCAAAACAGGTGATCCTATGGAAGATAGCGAACTTTTACCTCTCAGTTCTTTATTCGACGCGATTGGTGTTATCGAAAAAGGAATCGAGAAAATATATCATTATTTATTAAAAAATGTTAGAATCGATAATTTAAAAGATGTATCTTCTCAATTTGGTCTCACCTTAAAAAGGGGTTATAAAATTTGCTCAGTATTAAATGATTTAGAGCTTGTCCAAATATATGATCGCCCAATGAAAAT
>JBHLKA010000093.1:0-10402 GCA_048887145.1 Candidatus Hodarchaeota archaeon | reverse complement strand
AATATTCAAGTGTTTGGAAATGATTCACTTGGGATATATGTATCAAAAATTCAACATTTTTCAATTAATTCATCCCCAGCGTATATACCGCCTGATAATAGTCTTATTATTATACTAAGTGTCGCCATTGGAGTATTTATCGCAGTTTTCGGCATTGTATTAGCCGTTATTTTAACTAGAAAGAAAAGGTATGAAGCCGATAAATTTAAAGAACCTAAAAAACCAGAAATTCGTTTTAAACCAAAATTTGAATATTTAATATGTCCATATTGCCATAATGAAAATCTTATCAAGAATAATTACTGTATAAATTGTGGAGCTTCACTTTCAGAATTTAAACCAGATAATACATAAAATCTTCCCCTTTAATTATTTTCGATTAAACTTTAATCTTCGTGAAACAAGCCTTTCACGAAATATTATATTTCATAGATATTTTCTGGATAATATCTATGAATTATGTTGCGAATGAAGAATTTCCTTAACTTTTTCTTTAGAAAGCTGATCAGCTAAATAAAGCGGTTCAGGCTGTCGATGGTTCAAAGTTGTTTTTAATGCTATTTTTATGGCTAAGTCTAATGTCGTCCTGTATCCTACACTTATGAAAACTGGTTTCATATTATCATTTAAACATATAGCATAGCCTAAGATTTCTTGTTTAGATTTTTTTGTTAGATTTGGCTCAGAAGCTAAGATAGGTTCCTTATTTCCCCTTTTTCTTTTTAATAAACTCCATTCGCAATATCCAATAAAAGGTTTTTTCGCTATACCTATTGAGGGTGTATCCAGAGCAAATCCTAGTTGAACTGCTTCACCAAATCTTCTTGGATGAATTATCCCATGGCCATCACACATAATGAGATTAAAGTTTTTTGGAATCTTTTTTATAGCTTGAGCTATTAAATTGCATTCTCTAAACCCTAAAAAGCCTACATGATATGGAACTTCAATTTTAGCTTTTACAAGTGCACTACATTCCAATTTTTCGTTGAGGATATCCCATAATACAGCACAGGACACTCCAAACTCTTTACCTTTCCATTCATAATAAGAAATATCTACACCTACAACTCTTTTTATATCTTTTAATGAGGGATATTTAAAAGTAAGATTTTCTTGTTTTTGTATTATAGAATAGTACTTTGTTTGTAGATGCTTAGCTTCCTCTAAATCTATATCTTCTCGTAATAATTCATGCTGCATATTTATTAGGAATCAAAATAATGTAATCTTCTTTTTCTAATAAAATTTCAAATATTTTGATATTGTTTGATTATTATAAATTTATAGGTAGAAAAAACAATGGTGGGGACCGAGGGATTTGAACCCCCGACTAACAGGTGTCTGCACGAACATTATTGCATATAGGATCTGGAGCCTGTCGTGCTACCGGATTTTGCTTTACTTAGCGATTTAAATTAAATCTACACCAGGTCCCCTACTGGGATTGAAATTAATTTATTAAAGAATTTATGAAATTTATACCTTTTCTTAACATTTAGTCATTTATAATAAAAAGGATTTCTTACTTTTTCAGTCTCGAACCACAATATTCACAAAATCTAAGATTCTCAGTGTTCTTTAGATTAGTACCACAAGTTGGGCAGAAATTTGGCCTCTCAGGTGCGGGAGAACCTTTTTGGACGATTTCAAACTCAAGTTTTTCTTTAGATTCATCAAAAAGTTTATGACCACAATTATCACATAAGCTGGTTCCAATCCGAATATATCTATTACAATTTGGACACATAGTAATAAGCCTTAATCCACAATTTCTACAATATTCTGAATAAACGCTAATGGGTATATTGCATCGCGGACAATATTTCTGGGATTCCCATGAAAAGCGAATGACGATTATTACAATTATTGAAATTATAATTATAGGAATTAAAGTTGGCAAAATTAGATTAATATCAAAAAAATTAATTCCAATTATAAAAATGGCAACTATAATAGCAAATATAAAAATACTGAGTATTGAAATTGTTTTTCGACTATAATTTCTATAACTCATCTTAATCAATTTTAGGAAAAATTATTAATGTATTAGTTTTTTAGTGTTTTGATTACCAAAAAACATTTCTATTAAGAAATTATTGATTCTTGTTTTGTGTTGCAATAAGGGCATATCTTAGTCCCAACTTTGATTTTTTCCCCGCATGCAAAACAATTAATCTGTGATTCTCCGTACTGAATTTTTAGATCAATAAAATCTTTAGAAGTAGAGTCTCTATTATTAGGTTGTTTATCTGTCATATTAATTCATGTAATATTATAAATTTATTACTTCATTGATAGTTAAAAGATTGAATTAAAAAACTATAAAAAAATTGGAGTCCAATTTTTATATTAATTTTAATTTAAAAACAAAATTTAAGAGTTTGGATTAATTTTTAATATTATAAATAAAATGGAGTTGATGTGATATTCCTGGTTCACATGGATCATTGACAAAGGCTGGAAAAGTAAAGCAACAAACTCCTAAAATAGAACGGACAGGAGTTAATGCCAAAAAGAAAAAACATCCAAGAATCCGCTTCAGAAATTTATATGCTAAAAGGGTTGAAGAGGGTAAATATGGTGGTCAAACGGATTCACTTGGCGCTAAGCGTGCCAGTTTTACCCGTTAATTTACTTTTCTTGTTATTTTAATCTAATACACCAATTTTCCTAAGTTGGTTAACTAAAATTTGACTTTGTTTATAATAGTAAGTAGAGTTGTTACTATCTCTGGCTAGGAGGTCATAAAAATCGCACATTAACAAATTCCATCTTATAGCTCTTTTAATTCCCGGTATCTCTTTGACATTGAGAGCTAAACGACTTTCAACTTTCTTTAATAAAAATAGAGCTTTTCTTGAGTCAATACGATGATGAACGTAAAATTCAGCTAATTCTAAAATTAGATCAAAAAATAAATATTCATATCTCTCATCTTTAAAATCTAATCCTACAGATTCTATTCCAGATCTTAATAATTTCTGCGCTTGAGATATTTTACCCTTGATTTTATATTGTTTTGCTCGGAGTAAATGATAATTTAGCTTAACTTTGATAGAATTATTACCTAATTGAAAAGCTTGCTTGAAATTATTTTTTGACTGAGCTAGTTGGTTTTGTTCTAGATTAATTAATCCTATATAAAGATAAGCCATACCCAAAAAATCATCTGTATTTATTGAGTGTTGTTGCTCTTTTTTTAAGAAACTAATAATAACATTGAAGTGCTTCATGGCATTAACAAGATCTTGTCTGTTATAATATGATTTTCCTAATTTATAGTGAATCTTTATAATATAATCTATAGGTACTTCTCCTGATTTAGCTACACCAAGAGCATTTTGTAAATAGTTGAGTGCAATCTCGCTTTGATTTAAAAGTGAGGCAATTTTTCTCAGTTTTAGTAGAATTGAAACAATAATTTTTCTTTGTCTATTTTTATTGAAAATCTTTAAAGAATTGTTTAATAACTCTGCTGCTTCATTGAATCTATAGTTTTTTATTAATTCTTCCGCTTCTGTATACATATTTAGAGATTCAATAACTTCAAAATTAATAGGTGGAGAATTAAGAAGATCGTTATGAATTGGATATAATTCTCCCTTTGCAATGGAACTTTCATAATGAAGGGGAGAAAATGGAAAATTATTTTGATCTAACTCATAATCCCTAGAATCTAATTCCCTTTCTGGTTTAAAGTTTATATAGTCATTTTGAACAAAATTTCCTGAAGAAATTAACTCTAATATTGAATTTAAAATCATTCTAGAAAATTTAATCCAATTTTCTATAACTTCTTCTAATTTAAAATCTGTTCCATCAAAAAGATTACTCAAAATATATGGAGTGTAGCAATCAAAAGAAGATCGAACATAAAACTTATTATATTCAAAATCTTTAAAATACGTAAAAAAACCTTTCTCTAGAATAAAGAATTCATCATATTTTTCATCATTTGAGAAAAATAAAGTTTCAGAAGCTCTAAGTTTTGGTACTCCATTACTTAATTCCCATGGTAATTTAAATGTAGGATTTAATCCTGTGGTCCTTATTCTATTAACTATGCTTGCAAGATGGGTACTATCAAACTCTTCAAATTTTTCTCTTTTATTTGCTAAAGAAATACGTATTCGGTTTATCCAGGTTTTCTCATTCTCATCTTTTATTATTTCAGGCATGAGAAGATTTAACATCTCAAGTAAATCATTTTCCTTTCCCTTAATTGGAAAATTATGTTCAATTGAGACTCTTAAGGCTAAATCTCTCAGGGTTTTCATAAAATAAAAAATTGTCTTGTTAATATTTTGATTTATATTCCAAAATTTAAATGCAATAGAAACTCGAAAACTGACTACTTCAAACGGAATATTAATCCTTACTGGTAATGCGACTGGAAATTTTATCGTAAATAGTAGTAATTTTTCCTTTGTGATACTGTATCTAAAATAATTCTGGATATATCCGTAAATTTGCCAACCATTTTTTTCTATAGCTTTTCTTAAGTTTTCAAGTTCATTCTCAGAAAGGGGATGTAATGACATAAAAATTATCTATATAAAAATAATCAAAATGATTTACTTAATAAACAAATAAAAATCTATAATTTTAATCTTTACTTTAAATAATAACAATTATAAATACTTGGATTTACTTGTTAAATTTGAAGATTTATAAAATTTTATTATGATTTTATCATGGATATCGCTAAATTTAATAAAGAACTCGGATATAGAGTTGCGAAAGCAACTGGATTTGAAAATAATAATAAGATTAACGAGGCAATTGATGAGTGGGTTGAAATTTCAGAAATGGTAATTAAGGCCTCAAAAACTCCTAACTTAGAATTTTCATTTAGATCTATGCTAATTGAAAAAACAAAACAAATTATTGAACATATTAAAAGCTTAAAAATAAAATTAGCAGGAGAGCGAAAAATGGCCATTATAGAAAAAGTTACTAATGTCCAAGAAAAGGTCGAAGTTTCAGATAATAAAAATATTGAAAATAGAATCGATTCTTCTGAATTTGAGATTACTAGATCACCTAAAGAGGAGATTGAAGAAGACCCTGAAACTAAGAAAGAACCTGAAGTGATTAAAGGTAGTGAATTCAAAAACCTACCCAAAGGATTCAAAGAAATTAAAGCTCCAGAAGAATTTAAAATAATAACTCCCCATGATAAAGACTATGTTAAAAAAATTACTTCCGAAGAAAAAGCAGAAGGTAGGATTCTTAAATATTCACGAGAAGAGAAAAAATCTAAAGATATAATTTCAGATAATTGTTTTGCATGCGGGCAACAGGTAAAAGTTGGGACTAAAATATGCCCTCATTGTGGCACGATTTTAAAAAATTAAATTTTTCCTGTTTTAAGTTAGAAATTATAAGATTTATCAGCATCTTCAAGTTTATAAATGCCAAATCTTTCTGATCTTCTAAATTTAAATGTTTGCCATCCTAAATTAGTATCTTCTAAACATAACTGAGTTTTATAACCTTTCATTAATTCATAGATTCTATTACGATATTGTCCCATCCGTATTTTTTTCTGCCTTTTCATTGGCGTTTTTAAAATGTTATAAATAGCATAGACATAAAATTCAATATCTTTAAGCCCTAATTCTAAAGCTGCCTTCTTTGCCATCGTATGGGTTGCTTGATGGTCTGGGTGATTATTATTATCACTTGGTATTATAATTCTATCAGCATCTTTGATAATTTCTTTTGATAATTCAATTCCATTATCAATCTTGTTTAATGCGTCCTGATCATGGAATTTAAATAAATGTATGTTGCTTTCAGGAAAACCAAATTCTTTAGCAACTGATTTTGCTTCAGCTAATCCGATTCTACCCAGTTCATCTTCACTTAGATTTGAATAATCTTTAGCTTCCTTATCATTTATTTTGTTATCTTTTAAACCCCAGGAATAAAAAGCACGATTATCAGTTACATATACTATATGAACGTCATGGCTTTCATCCATCCATTTTAAAATAGACCCTCCACATCCGAATATTTCATCATCAGGATGAGGAGCAAATACAACAATTTTCATTTCATTTTTTTCATGTTATTTTAATGCTAATATCAAAATAGGAATTTTCTTTTTCGTCAGAAATATAGACTTGTTCAATATGGCAAATTACTTCTTTATTTATTACCATACTAAGTAATCCCTCTGTAATTCCACACATAATATAAATATGGTATATAAAATCATCAGAATTTTCTAAGAATATTGAATTCTTAAATCGATAAGTTGCACTTTTTTCTTCTTGATTAATTTTTAAAATAGAGATTTCAATGTTTGGTTGAAATATATCATAAACTGGGTAGAAATTTTTAAAACTTTCTAAATGTATTCTCGAAATGGGGTGATCCTTTAGGGTCTTCAATTGCTTATAAACATTAGGGCCAAAGGTAAACTTTATATCTTTCATAGCCTCCTTCCCAATCTTTTTAGCCATTTCCTCTATATTTGGATAATATTTTTTAATTTTTGATAAAAGAGCTTTATAATATGAAATAGCTGTTTTAAAAGGGATATAACTTTTTTTCATCGCAAAATACAGTTTATAAGCCCCAACCTTTTTACTAAAGATTTGTTTTTTCAGTTCTAGAATTGAAACATATTTAGAAACCGTATTTCTAGAAAATCTCGTAAAATTGGCTATATCTGAGACAGTTACGCCTCCAGGATTATCTCTGATACATTCTAAAATAATAAATTCATGATTAATAGTATTTCTTTTATTAACCATGAGAATGACACACCTTTAAGAAATTGTATAAATAAAATATATTAACTTTCAAAAGAAAGATTTATTTATTAATATTTTTGCCTTGTGCTAGTTTTTGGTTTTTTATAACTAATCGTTTTCGATTCTGTGTTGTTGTAAAAATCATCCCAGGGATAATTAGAGCGGCACCTACACCAAGACATCCTTGATACAAGATTAAACTTAGATCTTGAGCAGAATAAACTAAGTTTTTAAATTCATTTGCCAGATTTTCTGGTATTTGTCCCCCAAACTCTAACCAGAGAATGGGCATCACACCTTCCCAACAATCTGTATACCAAATATCTGTGTGATTGACCATAAAATTAATTTGTATTCGTTCACCCGCATTCATAACGGCTCCAGATAAAGGCTCAACATCTATGTAAATATCATGTTGTGTTTTATTGGGATTTAAACCATTAACAGAATCTTTCAGATGACAGCTTGCATCAAGAAAATGAGGTTTACTTAGAAAAGTAGGAATTCCCTGATCTATGGTCATATTAGCTAATCCTTCAATGGATTGGTAATATTTTGGGTTTACTTTTAAGGTCTCTTCTGATAATTCGTATCTATATAATTCAATACCATAAATATTAGTAGTTCCAGAATAGGTAATCTCTACTGTCCTTAATAAATCAGTTATGAAAATATAGAGAGGCTCATTTTTTGAAACTCCCGGTGCAAATTGAGTGCCACCTGTTCCTCGTACATTTTCTTCTTCTTTCCAAACAGTAATAACTTCCTTACCATCATATTTAACAGTTTCAGAGACTTTTTTAATATCAAGTATACCTGTGTTTACAGTAAAACTTTTCATATCTTCAGCCTCTGCTTCAGCTTCAGAAGAACAATTATTAAAAATTCCTACTTTTGCTTCTGAAGGATCTTGTTCATTGACTAAATTATCCACAGCAGTGAAAAGCCATTCCTTCACAGTCCGAGTAGTGAGTAAACCGCTATTCCAATCTTTTATCGAATATTCGCATATATTTTTGAGCCATCCATGTATGCTTATATTTATCCAAGTTAAAATTAATTCAAGTTGAGTTTCATTTAGAGAAAATGTATTCATTATGAAAATTTTAGCTACTTCATTCCCAGCTAACGCTTCAAACCAGATCGGATTCGTCAATAGATCCATACCTAATAGCGAGTTTGGGTTGCATTGATCCCATAGAGCCTGACATTGCTCCTGTGTAATTCCAGATTCGCCATTTTCGCTGCGATTAATGATATTTAGGTCAGAACTTGAACCTGGAAAATTATATGGTTCTCGACCATCGATATCAACCCCTTCACCAGTCTTACTACCCTCTTCATCTACCAATTTACTTCCTAAACTTCGAATCAAATCTGCAAGGAGTCCTGCAATTAATTCAGCAACCGGAGATTCAGTAAATAATTCTTCAAACATATTCATAAGTTCTTGATGTAGCGCATCCTTAATAGCATCAAATAAATGTAAGACGTCCCAAAAGAAAATAAGATCAATAACAAAATCAACTATATCACTTATTACATCTAAAATATGCCCAAATAAAATTGATAGATCCACTTTAACTTCAGGAAAATAATCATTGGCCCATTCTCCAAAGAAAATTGCGTCAGCAGAAGGCATTGCATCATCCATAAATTCTACCAGATCTTCTAATGGTACTATATATGTAGTAAGAAAATCAACTATCCAAGTAGCAGTTAAATTTATTGCCTGGTCTCCAAGGATTCCGGAAAAAAGATCATGAAGCATATCATATAAAGCCCCCACGAGCATGTTATAAATTCCCTCATTAGTCAAAAGCTCGTTTAGTGTTATATTTAATTCCTCTCCAAACAATGTTTTCACTTCTGAAAGGACAGATGGAAACATAACTTTAATTAGATTTTCCTCATTTTCAGCTAATTCCAGAACTCCTAAATAAGCGGGGTTTACATTTACAATCTTATCATCAAGAGAACATGAGGGAGCAGACATATCAGGTTGAAATCTGTATGTTGGATACTGTTTATAGGTTACTTCATCCAGTTTGGCACTATAACTCACATCATATTTTGTAGTATATTCTCGAAATACATAAGGACCAATTTCTTCAAGAATTGGTTTCTTTCCCATAAGAAATTGGGCAGGATTAGATAAATTCCACATGTAAAATTTTCGATACTCGGGAATAGCGTCGGAATAATCATTTGATATCCATTCATCATAACCTGGGTCATTAGGGCCAGGTATTTTAACTTCTTGAGCAATACCTTTTTCAATTTCTGTTTGGATAAAATTGTTAAGCAGAAAACCTGTAGGTATTAAACCAACACCAAAGACTAATAATATAATAGCACTTATGAACTTTTTTTTAGAGGGAAGGGATAAAGTATTGTTTTTGTTAATTGGAGTTTCGCCAACTTTTTTTTTAAGCTTCATATTTATCAATTATTGAAATTTGATAATTATTGATCACTATTAATGATAACATAATATTTAAAAATTTTTATAGAAAAATAATAGCCTTTCTAAAAGATAATAGTCGAATTTAGATAAATTACTTCCATTTATAGCCATTTTTGTACTGACGGTTTTTTAGTTTTTTGTATTTTTCTATTGCACGTTCTTTCCAAATAGTATTCCATTTTTTAAATCCTGTTTTAACATATTTTTCGCGATTATTAAAGTCATAACTTACCCAATTAAATAATACAAAATACCTTTTAGCTCCACTTCTTTTCGTTAATTTTTTAGATTTAATACCAAGATCATTTCTAAGATGATTTAATAATTTGCCTTCCACTGCATCTTGTAATTCCCCCTCAATTGTCGCTTGTTCATAGAGAATTCCTTCCTTATCAAAATAATTCCTAACCTCATCAAAGATATTTCCTCGACAAATTAGTATTTTTTCCTTATCTTTAATAAATTTTAATTCCCTTAATCCATCCTTAACTAAAGCTAATGTTTTCTTATACGCTATTTTGTTTTTCCAATTAGGATTTTGAAATAATTTTACTGGGAGTGTTTTAAAAATGAGCTCTCTTGTCTCTTTTCTTAATAACCCAATAAAAGCATCGCCTACCAAATCCCCGGTTCCGGCATCATCAATTTCAATAGTCATAGCTATAAAATTATCTTCTTTATTACAAGGTTTATTATTCGAATGTTTTATATGATTTCAAGTTTATTATTAGAGAAAATTATCTCGTTTTTTCCTCAATTTCTAATCTTCTTTTTCTCATTAGATCTCTAAATTCTTTTGCCTCTTTGGGGTAATAGAAATAAGCAATAATCCAAAAAGTGGCTCCAACTAACATGATAAGTAACAGTAAAAAGAGTGATAATGGTAATAATGACATGTTTTGCTCAATTAATGATGATAAAACTAAATTTCCAATAATAGCACCAATATTTACCATCACTCCATTTAATGCATTAGCAGTATTTCTTACTTCAGGTGCACTCACTTCAGAATAAATTGCGAATTGATTTCCTATAGGAAGATTAATAAAAAAGTAGCCCATAAAGCCTAGAATTAAGAAAAGTATCCATGATAAAACCACTTCAATCATATTACGGGTTAAAAAGGGTAATAAATAAAATCCTAATAAACATAGGGAGCCAAATAAGA
>JBHLKA010000092.1:0-10578 GCA_048887145.1 Candidatus Hodarchaeota archaeon | reverse complement strand
TAACTGATTTTGAATTTCAGAATTTCTTGAAAACAAGAAAGTTAAAAAACAAGAACAATAAAATTACTTGAATTATTTGAAGAGGGATTTAAGTCATCTTCTTATAATATAATACACTGATTATTTCCCATATTAGGTTTTTATTAACGTAGCCTATCAATTTGTATCCTTTCTCCCTAAAAACTTCTTTCACTGATTTAATTGGCCCTAAGTTAGAGTAACCTAATTGTATTAAACCATCTTCTAATAAATGATTCTGGGCTTGATCAAGGAACTTAGATATAAGCTTCTCAGGAGATACATGGAACCAAGATTTTCCGAGTAATGTTTTTGGCTTTCCAATAAAATAAGGAGGATTAAAAATTATAGAATCATATGTTTCATTCCCTAAAGCTGAGAATAAATCACTTTGCATTACCTCGATTTTATTGCTTAAATTATTTAGTTTGACATTTATTTTCGCGCATCTAACTGCTAAAGGATTTATATCAGCCGCAACAATTTTTTTAACTCTATCAGCTATTCTTATGGCTATATAACCTGATCCAGTTCCAATTTCAACAACATTCCAATTTTCCCTTAAAATTAAATGATCGACAAGAAACTTTGGTGTGAGGGTAAAAGGAGAAAAAACATTTTTACATAAATACAGTTTAATACCATTAATATGATAAATCGAAGAATTAATCTTCCTATGACCCAATTTGAGTAAATTTGATGATATTAATGATCTTACTTTCAAAATATCCTCTCTTAATTTATTAATTTTATTTATCAGATATAGAAAGAGAAATCTAATAAATTTTACCTTGATTATTTATTCTCAATTTATTTCTGGCTCTGTGAAAGGCAAATGCGGAACAATCGCAAAATGCTCGTAGATTTCTTTGGAGTATGGGTGTATCAAAAATTTTATGCCGATTATTCGCATCAGTAACAAATATTACTATAGTAAGTTGAGTAGTAAATTGCGGGAAGTAGCAACTTCTGTTCATTAATGTAATGAGAATTTCACTATTTATTTTAGCTCGTTTATAATCAAACACGGGAGCAATACGATATGCCTTATATAAGTATACCCTCAATCTGCGGCTGAGTTTTTCCATATTATTGTTCCATATGAATCTAACGCAATTTAAGGCACGTTTAAAGTAAAAAATATTAAGTAAACATTGATTAATGATTCCTTCGGTTGTGTCAAAAGGAACATTTACTGCTTGGGAAATTTTATTAATAGTGAAATCGGAGAGAACTAAGATATTTTCATGGGAATCAATGAAACTTTTTTTCCGGAATAGGTAATTTAATACCGTAGATTTTGAGGAAAAATCTTGAAGAAATTTAACTAAAACATTAGAAGGCATTAATTTTTTTGCGATTATATCTGCCATAACTCATCAATGTGAAATGAAAATGGTTATTTATAAAGGAAAATTGGTCAAATTAAGGAGTATTGATCTAATGTTTTCTGAATAATGCGAGATTTGTCTTTTTGAGCGATGAAAAATGCTCTACACTTCTCATAATTTTCTGAAAGTTTCTCTAAAATATTTTGTACTCGCTTTTCATTTAGGAAATGTTGCTCACATAAAAGAGATTTAAGTAAGGATTCGTTTGGTACGTTCCAAGTGATGTTGGAATATGAAGTCAGCACATCTGGAAGTAAAAATAACTTTCTTATCTTTGTAATTAAATCTGAAGAAAGTGGTTCAAAATTATAATTATTCTTTACTTGAGCTATTACTTTTTCTATAGAATGGAATTTTTTTATCAAATTAAGTGCTTTTTTAGGGCCAATTCCTCTAACACCAGGACAATAATCACATCCCATCAAGATGGTCATATCAACTAACTGAAACTGATCAATTCCTAAAGAACGTAAATTTTCTTTTAAATTAATCTCATAGGGGTATATTTTCTGATACGTCCATTTTCCCTGGATTTTCCTTCGTAATGACTTGGAAATGTTCTGAACCAAGTGAGGACACCCAAATACTAGCGAATCATAATCTTGGGAATTGGAATAATGAGCAATCTTATCTTTTACTAACTGGGCGCATTGTGATTCTGCTGAGGCAGGAGAATCAATATAAGGCACTCCAAGAGCATTAAGGAGCTGTTTTGATTCTTGAATAATGTTTTGCCACAAATATTCTTTACTCAATGCGATTGTTCTTGCTAATTCTTTATTGCCAGTTCTCAATGCAGATTCATACCATCTCTGAGTGAATAGAAAATCATTTAACTGATCTTTAGTTAGGACTTTTTTTAATTCAGATACTTTCCCATCAAAACAGAATAGAGGAAAAATCTTCTTACTGTAATAGAAGTTAACTCGATATAAAAGACCATATAGGTGAGAAATTGGACGTTGAGTTCGATCTAAAATTAAACCAGCAGGAATTCCATCTGGATTTTTACGGGTAAAATTAAATAATCCCATAATAATGTTAGGAGCATCGATTGCAATAATAGTTCCTGTTAAATCAGAAAAATCCAATTTATTGCGGATAATTAGATTATGTAATTTTAATCCCATAATGTAAAAAGGGATAGCTTATATTAAAAGAAAAAATACCTGGTCTAACGAAATAAAATTAAGAAAAAAAGGATAAAAAAGATAATTCATTACCAGAAGAGTAAAACTTGAACTGAGACTTGACCTTTCCAGTGATGATCTCCATTCTCGTCTCTAAGTAAGACCTTAATTCCAATTTCAACCTTATCTTGAGTATATCTTACAATATAAGGGTCAATATAGAAATTTGTTAATGGACGTTCTTTTAAATCCCCATTTTTGTGGACAAACATGAGGTTGATGGCTTTTATCATGCAAGCGGCTATAGCTCCAAATGGTCTCTTTATCGTTCTAGAATCTCTGAAAAGAGTGTAGCCATTTCGTTGAGGAATATCAAAAATAAGTTGTACTGTACGAGTTGATTTAATACCTTTTACTTCATCTTCTAAGAATGTTGGTTTAATTTCAAGTTGAGAAAAATTATTTTCGGATTCTTGTAATTCAGTCATTTTAAACACTTCTTATATTTTTATAAGGTGCAGTCTATAAATTTGAATCATATATATTTATATTTTTTTGTATGAAAAACTCTTGAAAATACAAGAAAAAAACTATGAGTATCTAATATATATTTTTTTTATCTTTTTTTTTTTATTTTATCACGAATACGCTTAATGTGTTTATTTTTTTTAATTTGCTCCTTAATTTGTTCCCTCCGCCAACCATATATTATGTATTCATCAAATTCATGGAGATCTGGCATATAACCTCAACTTTAAAATAAATTCTATTTTAATCTTATTCATTATTCAATCTATTTAAACAAAAAAGGAGAGATGCTATTTTTCCTTTATATATTCTCATCGTTATTGTACGCTAAATATACACTATTCATAAATGGGAATGAAAATATGTCCAGAAAAGATGGAATTTATATTATTCGAGAAAGAAAACACAAATCAAAAGCATTTACATGGGTATTCATAGGAATATTTGCAATTATCGCCATTTATGTGCCCTTTTTCGGGGTAAATTTACAGTATCAAGTAGGAACCTTTTTTCATTTCATTTTTAGCAAAGTTGGTGATCTTTGTATATGGGTTGGGTGGATCCTATTTGGATTTTCGATTTTAGGGACCATTTATAGCAAAAAAATCTATCTTAAAGCAATGGCATTTGGCATTCTTTTGCTATGGATAGGAGCATTTCTTACAGGCAAAGCTTTTGAACTACTTGGATTTCAGATAGGAGAACAACCGCCGCAAGGATATCATTAAATCTCCTTTATGTTCAAGTTTTTATCGGTAAATGTTGAAATATTGTAATCCTGTATTAAATCCACAAATTACTAAAAGAACAATTGAAACAAGTACTACTCCAAGCATTTTGTAGCGCAATCGAGATCCCCCCCAAATTAAAAATATAATTCCCATAACTAGACCTAATAAACCAATAATTGAGCCTAATGCTATTAAAAATTCAATCCCTGCTTGGAACCCATCAAAATAATCAAAAAAGACCATAATGAATTATTTGATTAAGGATATTTAAAGAAAAAATGAGGCTAGAAAAGGTGAATCTAACCTCATAAAGGGAAGTTTTTGTGACCATTAAGAAAAAACCATAAGGAATACAAATTGTATTTTATATAAAGGGAGGGGCTCTCCATGCTTTCTAATTTTTTCTTTATATAGGGCAAAAAATACTGTATTCTAAATTTATTTCAATGTGACCCTTGAATGAAAAAATTAGAAGAGATAGGGATTTGCCCTAAGTGTAAGTGTTCTCTTACAATGTATAAAACTAATAATTACAAGCGGTTTGTGAAATGTGAAATCTGCAAAACTTCTTATCCTTTACCCAAAAGAGGTAAAATCAGTAATTCTGCCTTAAATTGTCCTCGAAATAACTTTCCATTACTCATTATAGAACGCTCGCATCAAACAGCCTATTTTTGGACAGATCAACCGTGTTTTACTTGTATTGATTATGACAGATGCGTTACAATCCATGGACTTAAATCAGAATTTAAAGAATTAAAGGTGTATGGGTATTAAAAAGCGCAAAACTATTTATATTCTGATCCTAATTGGTGGACTCTTAGTATTTATCTCACCCCATATAAATCGAAAATATGGATCACTTGTTAATCCCTCCCAATCATCAGGGAGTTTAACACCCAATAGTATTCACACCAGTAGCCACGAATATATTTGTAAGGTATTTACCTTTACCCAAACACAAGATACATACACCTTAAGTTTTGACCTATTAAGTACCTACATGCATAATATTATTGTAAGTGTAGTTACTCCCCATAGCTGCTATATGAATATTACGCTATGGGATAGCTCTAATCGGGAATTTCAAATATTTTATACCTACATTTCCCAAATAGATGGTGAATTTACAATACCGTTTGGAACTGCCGTTGCGGGGAATTATACATTCATGTTTAGGGCAACACTTGAGGAAAATCTCAATATTAAAATAAAAATATTAAGGGAAGATGTAAATTGTCTGTATGATAAAATAACTCAGCATGAATATGGAAATTTAATTTTCTATGAGGTAACTTGTTTTTCAGATGGATTTTTTATTTCACACGAGGTATTCTTTCGAACAGATAGAAGTTATAAATTTTATATTGGAAGAGTATCTTCAATATCCATGAATCTAAGCAGTAAAGGAAGTGTTATATATAATATTATTGATCCCAATGCTATTCCATTTGCAATATATGAAAATAACACGTTAGCATCTATAGCAAGCGTAAACATATTTTCATTTGGTACCGCAATAGAAGGAACTTACACAGTTGGGATTCGGATTTACTGTGAAGTAGAATGGATGAACGTTGCTTATGCCATTGTAGATAACGGGCCGATTTGTAACCCTCCGTCTTCTGATGATAATCAAACCTCCATAACGAACAATTTTTCTGTACCATTTGATTTAGGGTTATACACGATTATAGGGGCGGGATTAGTTGCCGGAGCATTAGTGTTAGCTGTTGTTCATTATCGCAAAAAAACTGATATGAGTTTAAAATTTAAAGAAAAGTAATTTTTCTTTTTAATTTTTTTTTTAAAAATCTTTTAATTTATCAAAATAAGAAAAAAACTAGTAATTAGGTTTGCAAAATTGCTCGTGCATTTTCCTGCCATTCTTGTACCTTTTTTAAAGATACACCGCTTATTTTTGATGCCACATCCTCGGGATTAGACTCAATTAATTGAGAAATACTAGATATTCCGTAATTTATTAAGTTTTCAGCAGTGCCTTTTCCAATACCCTTTACACTGGTAAGATCACTTTCATCTGATTCCTCTGTCTTAACATTGGACTCATCTTCCTCTTCTTGGTTAACATTTGATTCTTCGTATAAGGTCTCAATTTGAAAATCCATTTCTTTTGATTTTGGCATTTCGGCTTGATCGGAATCGGCAATACCAGCACTTGTTATGAAAAACTCACATTCTTCAGGAGGTAAATCTGGGGCATCCACAATAATAGCTCTACGTTTCAAAGAATTATTAGAAGAAAATCCTTTTGTTTTAAACATCACGCGAAAATGGCAACCATGAGCAACAATATTTCCTCCTATTGCGTCGTCAGCTGAAAACATTCCTACCATTTTCGTAGCTACCTGATTTGTGAGCAGGACTGCACAATTATAGGTCTCTGCAGTTCTTGATAAGGCATGGATCATGTTATTGAGTACATTTTGACGTCTGGCTAACATTCCAATGCCCACATATTCATTTCGCAGAAGAGCCATCAAACTATCTACTACAATTAATCGCACTCCACGAGTTTTACATAAAGCTTCCGCTTTTGCAATCATCTGTTGTTGATGATCTGAACTATAAATCCTCGCATGATGGATTTTAGAAAGCACTTTCTTAGGATCAAGTCCAAACCGTTTAGCAATACGTTTGATTTTTTCTTTCGCA
This sequence comes from Candidatus Hodarchaeota archaeon, assembly GCA_048887145.1. Classification (GTDB taxonomy): domain Archaea; phylum Asgardarchaeota; class Lokiarchaeia; order Sigyniarchaeales; family SOKP01; genus SOKP01. The sequence goes on along the minus strand of JBHLKA010000092.1, from coordinate 4,104 downwards.
AATGTATTTTCCGAATCTATATATGCAACCGTAGCGTTTAATCCCCCTTTTTCTTCTGGTAATTGTATTGTAACTGCGATTGTGTGAGCAAGATTGGTTTTTCCTGATTTAAAAGGACCAAATACTTCGGTTAATTTCCCGGTAGCTATGCCCCCACCAAGAATACGATTTAACTCTGAAGACCCTGTTGTAATATACTCAACATTTTCATCAATTTCTTCAGCTATGGTAAATTCAGTCATACCTAGCGCGTTTCGGGCATTCCAGATAAGCTTTTTTGCGGTTTTTTCACCTAAACCGTCTACCTCCGATACAACAGAATGAGGAGACATAGCCAAAGCTTCAGCAGTACTGATGCCATTTTCTTGGAGCAACTTTATTTGACGAGCATTAATTCCCTTTACGAGGTTAAGATCGGCTATTTTTCATATCAACTCCAATTTGTAATTTTAATTACCTAGTTAAATATAATCCTTGTTTATAAAGAAAAAATTAAATACAAAAGGAAGTCCTATGTCATTTATTCAAAAAGCTTTTTAACGTTTTTACTAGATCGACTGGAGAAATACCATGTAATAATGCCTTATGGATTAACCTTTCATTAAGGTCTTCAATCATTATCTGTTTTTTAGAATTGAAATCTTTCCTTGTCAAACATTTGATCGCCTCCGGTAAGGAAAAGGTTTTTTGATCGAATTTTCCAAAATAACCTCCATAAATAAAAAATAAATAAGACATTATTTCAATATCTTCAGAAGAAAAAATTTTCACACAATTTTGACATATTATTCCCAACTTGTGAGAGAGTTGGAAAATTTCATTAAGATTATTTATGTCGGAATGGCAAATAACACAACGGATTTCTTTTCTCAATGGATCACTAGAATTAAGTGCCATAATAATAATAAAACGTGGACATTTTTAAAGAAAAATTGGAGTAACAAATAGGAAATTTTTGTTTTAAATAGATTTGAAGCAGATACATTTATTTCACAATTTTCTTCTTAATGACAAAAATGTTAAATATCCGGTTATAATCTCATTCATCATCCATTCTGATAATTTTATAATAGCATATTTAAAGGTGTAGTTTTTTTATGGATAAAAAAAAACGCATAATGGTAGTTTTAGGATCTATTATACTTGGGTTAAGTATTTTAGGGATGGCCTTTGGTAATTGGCTAATAGATATTGGAATATGGATAGTTCCCCCCATCCTTGGAATAATAAATGGAGGATTTTTAATGTTTTATGGGATTTATAGTGCTTTAGAAACAGTTAAGGCAAAAGGATTTTTCCAAATCATTACAGGACTTATTATAATTGGATTATGTATTGTATGGATTATAATAATTTACTGGCCAGTAATTACTGGTGAAAGACCACATGGTCTTGGCCTTGAGGCTATGGAGGTAGGGGGTCCTTTAACTGGAATAATACTTGGAGGATTACTAATGATTTTTGGATTTAAAAATGTTTCCAAAAGCAGAAGAAAGTATATAATTAAAGAAAAAGCAAAAGTGGAGGCAGCATCTAAGGTAACATATAAAATCCGAAAACCTATAATTAAAGAAAGTATTGGAACAAAAATGAAAGCAGCCACAAATATAATATATATGCTCCGATTTGAGAAAGAAGTTGGAGAATCAGGAGCGGAAAGGATTACCTATATTTGTGGGTATTGTGGGGTAAAAAATAATCTGAAAAGTATCAACGAGGATCGTGGGATCTTTCAATGCTTAAATTGTGGAGCCGAAAATCATTTACTAAAATAATTAAAAATGAATAGAAAGCTATGATGGAACTTGAGAGGTAAATCAAAAATATGGGAAGAAGAATAAGAATCTCCTTTTGGAATAATTCTAAAACGAATCTCGAAAATATCACTCTATAAGTTTAAATAAAGGCTCGACAAAAATGTTAAATAGTGAATTATATTCTTTTTACATACAAGTTAAGCATAAAAACTAAGAAATTCAATTACCGAAAATAATTCACATATTCAAAGGAGTTATCTCAGAAATGAACATAAAAAAGCTTCGTGTGCCATTAATAATAGGGATTATATTAATTATAATTAGTATTATTGATATTACTAGAATATATTGGCCAGTAATTGTGGGAGAAAGGGAATCTCTTGGGGCTTATAGCTTACAATTAATGTTACCAATAGCATTAATTTGCTTGGGGATTCCTTTTCTTTGTTGCGGGATAAAAAAAACTGCTGCTGTTTTAGAAAGCAAAAGATCAAAGGGTCGTTTTTTAATTGTTTCAGGCTCAATCTTATTGGGTTTAATAATGTATTTTTCAATAATATTACTTCCTGAGGCTGCTGATTTTATAGTAGCTATCGTTATAGTGTTTCTAATCGCGATTGCACCAATCGTGATGATAGCTCTGGGATCTAGAGAGGTTTCCAAAAACAGAAGAAAATCTATAATTAAAGAAAGTATTGGAACAAAAATAGAAGCAGCACCTAATGTAACATACATGCTCCGAATTGAGAAAGAAGTTGGAGAATCAGGAGTGGAAAGGATTAACTATATATGCGGGTATTGTGGGCTAAAAAATAACCTGAAAACCATTGATAAAGAACATGGGATTTTTCAATGTCTTAATTGTGAAGCTGAGAATCATTTACTAAAATAATTAAAAGAAAATGATTGGAAATGAAAATGAAGAAAGTTGATAAAAAAGTTATTAAGGCAATTATAGGATTTGTTTTAATTTGTTTAAGTATTTTATGGATTATTTATTCCAGTTATTCAAATAAATACTGGTACAGTGGTTGGACTAACATGACATTAGTACTCTCCACAGGGGGAATAATACTTGGAGGGTTATTAATGGTTTTTGGAATTTCTAGTGCTTTTTCAATCAGAAAGAGAAGAAGAATGTTAATAAAAATATTTTTAAAAAAATTTCCGTATATTTGTACTGAGTGTGGAAAGTATTTTAATATGAAAAATAAATATTGTGTAAATTGTGGTGAAAAGGATAGTCTTAGGGAGACTCTCTTTCAAGATTATGAACAGTATTCAGAAACATTAAAAGAAAAATTTTTACAGAAAGTGGCAAGAAAACAGAAAGAGCTTGAAGAAAAACTAATAAAAGAAAAAGAAGAAAGGGAACTTTTACTGAAAAACAAATCAAAAATTGAAGATATGATCTATAATTACCTAGAAAGTAATATAAACAGGGCATTTACGACTAAATCAATTATGGATAGAGTTTTCTCTGACAGTTTTACTGATGCTCCTAAGGAGTTGGTTGATAATTCTCTTGAGAATTTAGTAAAACACGGGAAAATTCAACGCACTCAAAAAGAAAATGAAATATTCTATTTTTTTTAAATAACTCCAAAACGAGTCTAAATATCAGGTTATTACTAATATAGTTAAAAGAAAACGATTAGAAATAAGGATGAAGAAGGTTAATAAAAAAGTTAGGAAAGCATATTTAAAGGCGCTTCCTTATATCTGCGAAAAGTGTAAGGAATTTGTGAATAAATTTAATGAATTTTGTCCAAATTGTGGAGCAATAAACAGCATTAGGAATGCGACAATCAAGGATTATGATGAAAGCAAGACAATCCATAAATATAAAGCAAAAAGGCGTAAAATCTCTATTGGGCTATGTTTAATAGGAATAGGTATTATTTGCACTCCATTGGGCTTTTTCTTTCGTAATAAGTTCGAGGAGTCGATCCCCATTAATTATTTATACTATAACCTAACCTGGTGGCTTGGTGGTGGTGGTTTTTTATTAATTTTTATCGGGATATGTCTGATTGTTTGCGGTAAATAATAATTAAATACTTTAAAAAAATTGAGCAATCCCAATAAGTATGCTTTTAATTTGCATTAAGTGTATAAATTTCTACTTTCTTAATCATGAAATTTCCATCCATTGAAATCCGCTATTCTGAATTTCATAGCATACTTGCTTTTGATACTCTAAATAGGTAAGATTAAGTATTTTATAAGGCGAAGATATCTCCTTTTCCAGAAATATCTCTATGCTTTCAATTCTGCTGTATAATTTATAAAAAAACGGTAGGATTCTTTTTAAGTTTGGGTTATAAGACACTTCATGAATTAAAAT
>JBHLKA010000091.1:0-10635 GCA_048887145.1 Candidatus Hodarchaeota archaeon | reverse complement strand
AAGGCAAATTCTCATATAAAATTTATACGCCTTTCAAAAAATTTAAGTGAAAATTATTTTAAACGTTTGAGAAAAAAAATCATAGGTACTTTAAGGGTTCCCCTTGATGACAGTCCCGAAGAAGAATTCAATTCTAGTTATTGATTCTAATATTTTTTTTTTAGGTATAGATCTCAATATTTTTAAAGAAATTATTTATACTACACCTAAAATCATTGAAGAAATTAAGGTTGATAAATACCGTAACAAAAATAGGAATATTTTAAATAAAATTCAGGTTGCTATTGAAAGTAGGAAGTTGATTATAAAAGAACCGAGTATTAAAGCACTTCAATTAGTTGAGGAAAAATCCAAAGTAACAGGAGACTTTAAAGCATTATCTGAAGCTGATAAAGAATTAATAGCACTAACTTTAGAACTCTCAATTTCCCAAAACCGCGATGTGATTTTATATACTAATGATTATTCAATGGAAAACTTATGTTCTGAACTTAATTTAAAATTTTCCCCATTATTTAAAAAAGGAATTCAAAAGCAGATTATATTCGAAGTTTATTGTCCTCATTGTAAAAAGATTTATCAGACTGAAAATTTATATAAGGAATGTGAAGTTTGTGGTACAAAATTAAAGCGACGACCCAGAAAAATTCTTAATATTTAGTGTAAAATAAATATGAAAAATTAATAATATTACATGATACATTTAATAAAAAAGATGAAAAATGGGTATTAAGATAAACGAGTTAGTAAATGAAGTTAAAAGAACAATCACATTTGAAAATCTCTTTAATAAACGCATAGCTATTGATGCATTCAACACAATATATCAGTTTTTAGCAATAATTCGTCAGAGAGATGGTACTTTATTGATGGATGACGAGGGTAATATAACTTCTCATCTTTCTGGATTGTTTTATAGAACTATTAATTTTTTAGAGAATAATATAAGACCTATTTTCGTCTTTGATGGTATTCCTTCTGAATTAAAGCTAGATACAATAGAAGAGAGAAGAAAAATTAAAGAAGAATATAGGGAAAAAATGATTAAGGCTAGAGAAGACGAGGATTATAGAGAAGCAAAGAGGTATGCTCAATTAACATCGAAATTAGATGAGAATATGATTGAAGAAAGTAAAAAGCTTATAAACTATTTCGGAATTCCTATTATAGATGCAAGTTCTGAGGGAGAAGCTCAATCAGCATATTTAGTGCAACTAGGAGATGCATGGGCATGTGCTTCGCAGGATTATGATACATTATTGTTTGGAGGAGAACGTTTAATAAGAAATTTTGCTGTAAGCAGAACTGTAAAGGTTAGAGATACTTCAAAAACTTTGGAGATCGAATATATCTCATTAGAAAAATTTTTAGAAAATTTAAAAATCACAAGAGAACAATTAGTAGAAATGGGTATTTTAATAGGAACTGACTTTTTTCCCGGAATTAAAGGAATCGGTCAACATACCGCATTAGATTTAATTAAAGAATATGGATCTTTAGAAAATCTCTTAAAGAGTAATGTAAAGGTGAGAGGGAAAGAAATCAACATAGAAACTGAAGTAATAGATCAAATAAAAGAGATATTTCTAAATCCAGATATAAAAAAAGAGTATCCAAAATTAATATGGAAAAAAATAGACTATGAAAAGATTCAAGAACTATTAATTGAGCAACATAATTTCTCAACTCAAAGAGTGGATAATGCTCTTGAACGTTTGAGGAAACAAGAGCTTTCAAAAAGACAGGTAACTTTAGATAGTTTTTTAAAAAATCGCAAATAACAAATTTTTTCGAAAACAAAAAATTTTTACAAAATTATTATTTTATATAATTAAATAAAACTATTTGTTAAGATCGATCGGAAATGGACACAAAAGATAATTCGAATAGTCGAAGAGATTTAGATGAGCAAAAAAAAATCACGTTACGCGTTCAAAAAGCTAAAAAGAGAGATATTGGGCGTAATATTATTCGAATAGACCCTAAAACAATGGAACAGTTAAATATCCAAACAGGGGATGATGTTGCACTTTTTGGAAAAAGAGAAAGTGCTGGTATCGCATGGCCAAGTTATCCCCAAGATAATGGCTTAGGAATAATTAGAATAGATTCGAGATTGAGAAAAAATACAGGCACCTCTATTGATGATAATATAGAGATTCGAAAAGTAAAGGCTTTACCGGCTCAAAGTATCGTTTTGGCACCATCAAGCGTAAAAATAAGAGCAAATCCTCGTTTTGAGACATTTGTTAAAAGAAAATTAAACAATTATCCTGTAACATTAGATGATTACATTTACATTTCTATAGGAATAAGTAGAGAAATTACATTTAAAGTAATAAGCATGAAACCTAATGGAGTATGTAAAATTAAACCAGAAACACAGCTTCATATTAGTGAACACATAACTGAGGAGGAGGAGAGGGGTGCTGAATACGTCACTTATGAAGATGTAGGAGGCCTAGATAGAGAAATACAACGAGTTAGGGAAATGGTTGAATTACCATTAAGACATCCTTCATTATTTAAACGTTTAGGAATAGACCCTCCAAAGGGAGTATTATTAAGAGGTCCCCCAGGATGTGGTAAAACTTTGTTAGCAAGAGCGGTTGCTAATGAAAGTGAAGCTCATTTTATTTCTATAAATGGTCCGGAAATAATGAGTAAATTCTATGGGGAATCTGAAAAAAAATTGAGAAAAATTTTTGAAGAAGCTGAAGAAAAGAATCCTTCTATTATTTTTATCGATGAGATCGATGCAATAGCCCCAAAGAGAGAAACTGTTACCGGAGAAGTAGAAAGACGAGTTGTAGCTCAGTTACTTGCCTTGATGGATGGCCTACATAGCAGAGGAAGAGTTATTGTAATTGGCGCAACAAACAGGCCGAATAGCTTAGATGAAGCTTTAAGGCGTCCTGGGAGATTTGATCGTGAAATAGAAATAAAGGTGCCTAATGAAAAAGGTCGTCGAGAAGTTTTTCAGATTCATACACGAAATATGCCATTAGATAAAAAAATTTCATTAAAAGAATATTCTAACATTACGCATGGGTTTGTTGGTGCTGATATTTCCGCAGTATGTCGTGAAGCTGCTATGTCAGCTTTAAGGAGATATTTACCAGAAATAGATTTAGAATCCGAAATGATAGATCCTGAGCTTTTAGAAAAGATTGTTGTAAATAAAGATGATTTTGATGAAGCTCTCAAGGAAGTTATGCCTTCAGGAATACGAGAAGTATTTGTTGAAGTACCTAATGTGTCTTGGGAACAAATAGGTGGTCTTAGTGAGTTAAAACAAAAATTAATTGAAGCTGTGGATTGGCCATTATCTCATCCTAAAATATTTTCACGGATGGGTATAACACCTCCAAAAGGTATTCTACTATATGGCCCACCTGGATGTGGTAAAACTTTATTGGCGAGAGCAGTGGCTAATGAAAGTAAAGCAAATTTCATTTCTATAAAAGGTCCAGAATTATTATCTAAATATGTCGGAGAAAGTGAAAAGGCAATTCGAGAGGTTTTTAGGAAAGCTCGAATGTCAGCGCCTTGTATAATATTCTTTGATGAATTTGATTCTATCGCACCTTCTAGAGGTAGATATACATCTGATTCAGGAGTGTCTGAAAAAGTTTTATCTCAATTTCTAACAGAATTAGATGGATTAGAAGTTAATAAAGACATAGTTGTGATCGCTGCTACTAATCGTCCTGATATTTTAGATCCCGCTTTAATTCGACCTGGAAGAATTGACCGCATTCTTCTGGTGCCCGCTCCCGAAGAAGAAGGAAGAATGGAAATATTAAAAATTTTCACAAAAAATATGCCTATCGTGAATGATTTTGATTTAAAGGTTTTTAATAAACAACTCAAAGGGTTTTCTGGAGCGGATATTGAAACATTATGTCGTGAAGCCGCCATGATTGCACTGAGAGAGAATATAAGAGCTAAAAAAGTAGCACTTGAACATTTTGAAAGAGCAAGGGTATCAGTTTATCCAAGTATAACACCAGATATTATAACTTGGTACGAAAAATTTGGTGAACGATTAAAGAACAGAATTATTGAACAGTCAAAAGAAGATCGATTATTTGTATAGTTTCATAAAAATTTAAATTATAAAATATTAATAATTTCTTAATTTTAAAATAAGGTGGTTAATTATCGAATCCCATCGTTGGAACCAAAAACCTGTAGTAAATTCTATTTTGGATATTTTGATAAAAAATAAAGGAGAAATTTTAAATAAGAGAATGGAAGAGCTATTAAAAAAAGAATTTCCATTCATAAATTCTTTATTACTAGAAGAGATTCTAATGAAGTTGGAGAGTATGGGTATAATAAATGTATTTCGTGTATCAAAAAACAAAAAGATGATAGTGTTTAATAAACGCAATCAAGAAGTAAGAGATGAACTTATAGAAGATTTAACTTAATCTATCGCTTTCCAATTCAAACAAGTCTGTGATAATGTAATTTCTTCTGAATTTGATTTAAATTTTCGTCCTCTAACATCAATAAAGACCGGATAATTTACAACATTTCCCATTAAAAGCATTTCTCCCACGCCTAAACTTGAAATCATATTAGCATATTCTTTTGTTATTATTTCTGAACTATCCATTAGATGTTTTAAGTCATAGGGGTTCTTTATGTTTAAAATCATTTTTGAGTTTGATTGAGAAAGAGCGGTTGTGCTTAATCTTTTTGGTCTTTGACTTATTAAACATAAACAAGCCATGAATTTTCTACCTTCTCTAGCAATTGTTTCAATAATATGTTTTGTTAAAGCTTTTGAAATTGCTGCTTCAGGACAAAACTGATGTGCCTCCTCGATTATTAGCAAAAATGGAGGGATTTGTTCCATTCTTCTAAGGAAAAATAAACGATTGCATATATAGTCAACTATGATCTGTTTTTTCCTTATAGAAACTTCTTTTTGCAGATTAAAAATAGTTAATTCTGCTGGACTTATAATTGAATTGATATTAGGATTTTCTTGAGGACCAAAAAGGGTCAATCGCTCTAATTCAGTTAACCAACCAATTAATGCTTGTTTAGTACTTTTATTTCCATCTTGGTCTTTTTCCATTAATTCTATAATATCTTTTAGAGTATAATTCTTTTTATTCTTCTTTAATAGCCTTATATAATTGGAAAGTTCTCGTATTTGAACGTGTGAAATTTTTTCTTGATATTTTCTAAAGGTATATGCATTTAAGTTGGGGATTGAAATTTGAAAAAAAGAACTATCGAATAATTTAACTTTATCTTTAAATTTAGATATTGATTTTAAATAGGAATATTCACCGTGAACATCAATTAAGATAATTGCGGGGGTTCCAAGATTCTTATCTCTCATTAATAATTCTTCAATTATAACTGACGTGAGATAACTTTTTCCTCCTCCAGATATTGAAAGAATAGCAAAGTGTTTATTCAACAAGCGATCCATATTAATTCTTGCTTTAATTTTCGAACCTTTTATTTTGCCTAAATTTAAACCAAACTTTGAGTCTAATCCAATAAAATTTTTGAGGAGTTCTTCTTCAACTAAATAAATTTCTCTACCTGGACTAGCTGGATAAGTCATCCTTTTAATCTTTGCTATACTATTTGTTTTTTCATCGTTAAATTCGATAATGCCTAAATTTTTCACAATAGCAATCGCATACTCAAAATCGTCGCTTGGAAACAACCCCTTTAAAACGTTCGGATTAGTTTCACTATTATATGCTTTGATTGTAAGGGCATCTGAAAAATATTCATTTAATAAAACAATTCTTTCCACGATTCCAATTAAATAACCTTCAATTGACTCTGTATATACGAAAAGCCCTTTCTTTACGAAAACTCCATCATTTCTTTTATTAATAACAAAAGGGTATTTTGAAACATCTGGTAATTGAAGAAAATTGAAAACAATACCAATTCTAACGGGCATTGATTATCATAAGAAATAAAATCAATTAAAATAAAACAAGAGCCTAAATTTTCTGATTTAAATTAAAGAAAAAAGAGTTGAGATTAAGAAATCTTATAATTTTAATCTAGTCCTCCTTCTCTAAGGACCCCATTATTTTTAAAATTAAACGGTAACCATTTTTCCAGAAATATATCATAAAAAGCGCGATAAATGCGGCAATAAGTAGAGCAGCTCCAGTAAATAAGACCCAGTTTCCTGTTGAAAATTGAGCCAATAGTCCAGCAAATCCACCCTCAGAACCAATTAAAACTTCTTGGATTAAAGCCCAAACAACTCCGATTATTATAGCAATAATACTTATTAATAACCCTCCAGCAGCTATTTTCACAGTAATACGATTCTTAAATTTTTCATCAAGTTCTCTGACTTTAAAAAAAACTTTTAAAATCCATTTACTTCCCTTTTTAAATAAGCCAAAGAAGAAAACCAATAAAAAGAATAATCCTGCTAAAAATCCTGCAACAATAGCGATTTGATATCCTAAACTAAGTGCTAAAAAAGCAGTTAACTTTCCATGAGGATTAATAAAATCAGCAATTGTCCAAACAATCCCACCTAAGACTACTAAGCATGCAAATACGATTATTATATAAAATATTTTCCCAACTGTCATTTCACTTTGACTATAACCTTGATTTTGACTAGATTGAGGTTCTTCCATTTTTTTCACATTTTTTATTTAATTAAAAGAAAAATAATAATTAAAATATATAAAATTGATTATTATAAGGATATTTAGAAAAAAAAGATATAGAAACAGTAGAATTACATATTGTCTTCCTTTTGGAATACTTTATTTAACTTTTGATAAATATTTTCAGATTTTAAATGATCATAGAGATTATATGAAAAATTGTAAATTTTATCATAGAATTCACGATTTTGAGTATCAGGAATCCATTTTTTATCCACTTTACAGATATTTTCAGCTGCTTTTGCAATATCCGGAAATAATCCTGCTCCCGAAGCCGCTAATATAGCTGCTCCTAAAGAGGTGGCTTCTTCGATAATATTTCTTATACATGTAATTCCTAAAACATCAGCATATATCTGATTCCAAAGATCAGAACGAGAACCTCCTCCTGTTAATCTTAATTCTTTTGGAGCTATTTTTAATTCTTTAAAAACTTCAACATTCTTTTTTACTTCATATGCTACGCCTTCAAGAATAGCTCGGGAAAGATCTCTTCTTTTATGACCTAAGGCAATTCCAAATATTATCCCTCTAGCAAAAGGATCCCAATGAGGTGCTCCTGCACCCACTAAATGAGGAATTGCTATTAAACCATTTGCACCGATGGGGGATTTTCCTGCTTCTTCAGTAATAATAACGTATGGATCTTGATTTTGCTCTTCAGCAATCTTACATTCTTCTTGAGCAATTTGATCTCTAAACCATCTAAGAAATGCTCCCGTTGTAAAGATACTAGCTTCCTGAACCCACTTTTTTGGAATTGCATGACAACTACATAAAACCCTCTTTTTTGGATCATAATTTGGTTTCTCTAAATAAGCAAGCATAAAACTTCCAGTACCAGTGGTTAATTTAATTCTACCAGGTGAGACTACGCCCACTCCAAGTGCCGCAGATTGTTGATCTCCTGCTCCAGTTATAACTAAGGTTTTTCTATCGAATAAAGTCTCTTCGGTTGTGATTTCACCTATATCAACTCCACTCTCAATGGCATCAGGCATCTTATCTAAGTCAATTTCTAATTCAGACGCTATATCTTCTGAATATTTTAATTTATTAATATCGAATAACATTGTTCTTGAAGCATTTGAGTGATCAGTACAAAATTTACCCGTTAATTTGAAAATAATAAAATCTGATACTAATAAGAATTTGTGAGTTTTTTGATACAAATCAAGTTTATTATCTTTAAACCATAGAATTTTTGTTGCGGAAAAATAAGGATCTATTGTTAAACCAGTTGTTTTGTAAACCTTATCAGTTCCAACTTTCCTTTTAATATACTCTACTTGATCTATCGTCCTTCTATCTTGCCAAACAAGAGCGTTATGAAGTGGTTTTCCATTTTTATCAACAGGTACAATTGTTTCTCTCTGATTTGTTACTGAAAGACTTACAATCTCGCTTTTATCAATTCCACTCTTTTTAATGGCTAATTCAATTGTTTTTTTTAGTGATTCCCACCATATATTAGCATCTTGCTCTACACATGAAGGAGATGGATAAAAGCTCTCCCATTCTTGATAATCGCTAGCTAAAATTGTACCAGCAATATCAAAAATAAAAGTTCGGCAACCTGTTGTACCTAAATCTAAAGCTGCAACAAACATATTCTTTTTTATTCCAAGTTTTTTAGATGTTAATTATAAGTTATATATATTATTTTATTGAATAAAAATTATTTTTTATTAAAAATAGGATAATTTACTTGCTTTTCTCGTAACCGCAATATGGACATACTATTTTACCAAATCCTACCTTATATTCTTTAATTATTGTTAAAATCTCATTGCAAATTGGGCATCTAGGTTCAAAAGATGGAAACCATTGCCCTTTGATATTGGGCATTTGTTTTAATGTATTAATCATTTTCATTTGATCTAAATCTTGTTTATTAAGTCTAATTAATTGTTGTTCTTCTGCTATAGATTTTCCTTTTGGTGTTAATACTATTAAAAATTTAATTTTTACAGGATTGTTAATTAACGAGAGAGTACGTAAAATCGCATCACGCTTATATTGAACAAATAATTTTCCTAATTCAGGAGGTGCTAGAGCAACTAAAATTCGCTGTGAATCTTTATCAGAGGTGATTTTTTGAAATAAGAATTGATACATTCTTTTTTCCTTATCTATAGCCCATATGAAGTTCCAATCTTTAATATCGTAATCTTCATTATTGGGTCCGATAATTCTCTTAATACTTTCGTACCAAGAATAATGATTATGTTTTAATAAATTAGAGCTAAGATCATCAAAAAAACTTGGTTCTATTACAGGGTAGGTATTGAAAATGCTTTTTAAAGAAATTAATTTAACGGGGGTTATGTTATTATTTGGAAGTTTATCCCAAGGTGTATGAACATATATTGAGAAAAAATCATTCATCATTATTATAGAAAAATAGCTGTTTATAAATTCATAAGAGAACGTTTAAAAATAATTTTAACTAATTTTTTAACATGGCAAAATTTAAAATTATTACAAAAAAGAATTGTTTTTTCTGCGAGAAACTAGAACATTGGCTTGCAGGTAAAGATATTGACTATAAGATATTGGATTATCAAGATCCAAAGGATTTTGATGATCCTTTGATGAAAAATCCCACATTTAATAGTTTATTCTGTGACATGAGTGCTTGTGTTGAAGGGATTCCAATCATAGTCAAAAATGATAAAGACTTTTTCTATGGTGAAATTTGGGATCTCGTAAATAATGAGATAGTTGAAGAAAAAGCAAGAGAGATCTTTGAACTTTAATTTTTTACTTTAATCTTTTTATTTTAATATATCGAATATTTTGCATATATTTATTACTTAAATCACATAATTTAATCTCATAAAAATTAAGGTAATATTTTATCGACCTTAATTGTGAGAAATTTGAGTTTTAAATATGCTGATTTTGCCAGAATTGGTCCAAATTTTGGATGTTCTTATAGAGATTTGATGAAATTATTAATATCTAATGACTCAATAGCTTTGAAGCATTACTTTCGTATTCTTTTTATGAATAGTGTTAGTTTAGTTGGAATGCCTTTTCGTATTTTTGAATACATGTGTTATAATAAAGCAATAAAAAAAACAAAATTAAAGTTCCCTCCAATCTTTATAATTGGTCATTGGAGAAGTGGTACTACCCATCTACATAATTTACTTACCCAAGATCCTCAATTTGGATTTGTAACCATGCTTCAAGCCTCCTTTCCTAAATCTTTTATGAGCAATACTTTCTTTAGCTTTTGGATGAATCTGTTCTTACCTGAAACACGTCCCATGGATAATATGAAAATGGGAATCTATAAGCCTCAAGAAGATGAAATGGCTTTAGGAAATCTATTTCCTTATACCTTCTATAATGCTTTATACTTCCCTAAAAGAATGATGGAATATTATAACAAATATGTGCGTTTTAAAAACGTTTCTTCTAAATTAGTTAAAAAATGGAAATACAAATATGATTATCTACTTAAAACTGCTACTTTAAATATGAGAGGGAAGCGTCTTATTTTAAAAAATCCAGTAAATACAGCTAGAGTTAAGATATTATTAGAAATATACCCAGAAGCAAAATTTATTCACATATACAGAAATCCTTACATAATATATTTGTCTACTCGACATTTTTATAAGAAGGCAATTGAAGTTTTCATGTTTCAAAATGTTTCTAATGAGCTACTCGAAGAAAATATCATTAAAATCTATAAAAAAATGATGAAAAGTTATTTTAAAGAACAAAAGTTAATACCGAGTAATAATTTAATCGAGGTAAAGTTTGAGGATTTGGAAAACGACACAATTGGTCAATTGGGAAGGATTTACACCAAATTAAATCTTCAAGAGTTTGATAAAAACAAAAATAGATTTGAAATTTATTTAGAACAGATAAAATCATATAAAAAAAATAAATTTCAAATGGATGATAGAATCTTAAATTTGATTGAAAAAAATTGGAG
>JBHLKA010000090.1:0-10685 GCA_048887145.1 Candidatus Hodarchaeota archaeon | reverse complement strand
TACCAGAGATATTTTCAAAAAAATCTATTGAATCTGGTCCATAAACAATATTTGGAGAAAAAAAGAACCACATATCTATATTCACCTTTATTTAAATTTTTATCTAATTTTATGCTAATTGGATATTAATTATACTTATATCTTTATTAAATTAAATAAATTATTAATTGTAATCTTAGTTACAAAAAATTTCTATTATTAGGGAGTAATAGAATGGAAGAATTTGAAAAGGAAAATCTGTTTATTACATTCAAGGGAGTTATAGAAAGTATAATTGAGGATAAGCGAAAAAACCCAAAAAATTTAAAAACTCTTAATAAATTTGAAGCAAAAATCAATTTAGGACTTCAAATTTACGAAGAATATATTTTTTGGATAAATCTTATTGCAAATGATGGTAATTATGCTTTGGGTAAAGGAAAATTAGATGAATATGATTTAGAAATTATAGCAGATCCAGAAGATTTAATGTATTTTTCTAGTAGAGAGTACTCAACTCTTCATATGATGCTTAAAAAGAATAAATTTGGTTTTAGAAAATTAAGATATAAAAAAGGAAATACTGGGAAAGGATATCTAGGGATATTATTGAAATTGCCAAAAATTTTAGTTTTAGATAAGCTAAAACATCCAAAATAATATTTATTTTTCCTTATTTTTAAAATAAGTAATTGATTAAAACATTTAAATGAAAATTAACTTTTTATCTAACGTATAATTCTTTCTTCTGAAATATACTAATAGCGCTAATTATAATTAAGATTTAAAATGAGGTTAGTTAATAATTGTCCAATTTGTGATTCTGAAAAATTGAAACGGTTAAAAAAGTATAATTTTAGAGATCAAGGCACTCTCTATTATTTCTCTATGCTCCAGTCGATGTATAGTGAATCATTAATGAGTAAGAATGAATTTAATTTTTACATAAATCATTGTCAGAAATGTGGATTTATTTTTTTAAATCCAAGATTTTCTGAAGAGGACTATAAAATAATATTTAAAACAGAAGATATTGATAAAAACATCATTATGGAACAACATTTTACTAGAGGTATTCGAGGATATAAACTTATTTCTAAATATTTTAGACATAACTTACCTTATAAACCAAAAGTATTAGATTATGGTGGAGGGCCAGGATATTTATTAAGTCCATTTCTTAAAAATTATGATTGCTACGTTATGGACTATAAAAAGTATGCCTTACCTAGAGGAATTCGATATTTAGGAAGAAATACAGATGATTTGAATGGAAAATTACAGTTTAATATCATATTTTCAATTCGAGTATTAGAACACGTAAATGATCCAAAAAAGGTTATTAAGGATCTTGTTTTAAATTTAAATCATAATGGGATCATTTATGTTCAAGTTCCTTTAGGCTGTTTAAATGAATGGAAATCCTTAGGAACTCCTTTTAGACATATCAATTTTTTCTCAGAGGAGAGTATATGCAACTTGTTTAAAGTATCTGGTTTAAATATAATTTATTTAAATACAGCATTTCAACTTTCTAAAGAAGCACCTGGATGGAAACTTGATATAATTGGCGTTAAGACTCCTAAGGAGAAAGAGAAAAAGAAAGTAAAATATAAATCTACTAATCAGCAAAGAAAAAGAGTAATTTATTATATACCATTAATATTTAGAAAAAAGACTATCAATCCACATAATATTAAAAGAAAAGTTAAAAATATATTAAAAAAGTTAAAAATTCTTAATTAGTTCTGCTTAATATTTATAATTTATTTTGTTATTCTCAAATTTGAAAAAAGATTTGATTTCATTTACTTCTTCTGACTTTTTATCCAATTGAAATAGAGATACTTCTATAATTTCAGTTTCTTTATTTATATTTAACACAATAAATGATGGGATTCTACTAGCAACAAAAGACCATGCCCCCGTAACACTTCCTGGGTTTAATAATAAAATCCCACTTTTAGCAAGAAAAATCTCTTCCTTATGTGTGTGCCCTGAAATTAGAATGTTATTACTCTTTTTAATAGCAAATAGTTCTAACTGAGATCTATCTCCTCTTGGCTGGATTTGGGAACCATGTGTTATTCCAATTATTAAATAATCTCTATTATTAAAGTCAAACTTTAATTTTTGATAAATTGGGGCGTCTTTATTTCCATAATAATAATCCATATTCCCAATAACTCTAAATACCTCTTTTTTAGTAATAAAACTTAAAGATTTCATAAATTCAGGATAATTTATCTCATCCCCTGTGAAAAAGGTACATTCGAATAACTCTGATTTAGCTAATTCTTCTAATTTAATCTCAATTTGCTTAGGAATTTCTGATGCCCTTTTCGGTACGTGGCTATCTCCAATAATAAGAAATTTTACCATAAATTTTTCATAAAAATTTATTTTTTCTTCCTATTTTTATCTTTTTTATCAGCTTCTTTAACAAATAAATATAATTCTTTCGCTCTTTTATCCTTTTCAAAATGGCCTCTTATAGGTTGTAGTAGTTGATTTAAATATTTTATTACTGCTGGTTTTAAATCAGGAGGAGAAAGCTTACCTTTTCCATAATCATTTTCCAACTCATTAAATGAATTATATTCTATGTCTCCTCCATATTTCTGAGGTCTTTCTACTTTAAATTTTTCTCTTAATTCAAAAATAATATATTTGCAATATTCCAATAGAGGATTTTCAGTTATTTGCTTTGGAGGACAATAAGCCTTATTTATCTTACGTTTAATATCAGCGGGAGAGTCTAGCATAAAAATTGCAGTATCTGGATCTGATTTTGACATTTTTAGTTTTATTACTCTATCAACACCTGTTAAATTTGTATCTGGAGGTTTATTCAATCCCATTATCATATGATGGTGAACTGCAACTGGTTTAGGTCTATTTAGTTTGATAGCAACCTCTCTAGCAAGCATATTCACTTTTCTTTGGTCTAATCCTAATTGGCATATATCTGCCGGAAGATAAAAAATATCAGCTGCTTGCATCAAGGGATATAATATTTGTGATGCTGTAAGTTTTTCAGATTCACTTCTTCCCATTATTTGTGTGCATCTTTTAACTCGATTTAATGAACTATTGATTGCAATTTTCAAAACTAATTCCCAATAAGCTGGATCTTTTATAATATCAGAAGCATAAATAAATTCTACTTTACTCAAATCCATTCCACATACTTTCCATACTTCAATGAAAAAGTTACCAACCTCTTTAATAACATCCAGATCTCCATCAAATTTAAGATTGGCAGCAGCGTGCCAATCAGCAACGAGAAACTTAAACTTTACTCCTGCTTTAGTTATCTTATTTACATTTATTGCTCTTAATAAACCTTGAGCTATATGAATATTACCACTAGGTTCAAAACCATCATAAGCATAAATCTCTTGATTATGGTCATTTTTCCATTTAACCATTTCTCTTAATTCATCTAAATTTATTATTTCTTCGCCGACTTCCTGCAATAATGCAATTTTTTCATCTAAAGTTAATGTCATCTTACTAGTAAATAAGTTGTTTTTAAAATACTAAATATATTTTATGATAAAATCTTTATGGATTAATAAGAATTTTAAAAAATGAATTTTTTGTTTGTATTTACTTTTCTTTCCTTTGTTCAATAGCTGCTTGTGCAGCTGCTAATCTTGCTACTGGTATTCTAAAAGGAGAACAAGAAACATAATCAATACCAATTGAATTTGCAAATTTAATAGATCGTGGCTCTCCACCATGTTCCCCGCAAATTCCACATTTTAAATCTGATCTTGTCTGCTTTCCAAGCTTTAGAGCCATTTTCATAAGCTTCCCTACACCGTCTTGGTCCAATACTTCAAATGGGTTCGTATCCAAGATTTCTTTGTTTAAGTAGATTGGTAAAAATTTACCTTCAGCATCATCTCTACTGAATCCATATGTCATTTGGGTTAAATCATTAGTTCCAAATGAGAAAAACTCAGCTTCAATGGCAATCTCATCTGCTGTTAACGCAGCTCTAGGAATTTCAATCATTGTACCAAATTTATATTCTAACTCTACACCATAATCTTTTATTGTCTCCTCAGCAATTTCTAGTAATTGGGTCTTAACTAATTGTAACTCAGAAATCATACCTATTAATGGAATCATTACTTCAGGAATGACTTCAACGCCTTCAAGTTTTAATTCACAAGCTGCTTGGAAAATCGCTTTAACCTGCATCTCATTGATCTCTGGCCAAACAATCCCAAGCCGACACCCTCTCAATCCCATCATGGGATTCTCCTCTGAGAGTGACCTGATTAAGCTAATCACCTTACTCTTTTTCTTAATTTCGTCATCTAATGGGCTTGTATTAAGAAGAGACCTTGATAACTCATTAGTCATTTTTAGTTCTTGATATTCGAGTTGTACCGTGCATAAGTCTGGTAGAAATTCGTGCAGTGGAGGATCAAGTAATCTAATAGTTACAGGTTTTCCCGCCATGATTTTGAAAATTTCATAAAAGTCTCCTTTTTGCATAGGCAATATCTTATTTAAAGCATCTTGGCGTTCATCTTGAGTTCGTGATATTATCATTGCTTGGACTACGGGTAATCTATCTTGTGCCATAAACATATGTTCTGTTCTTGTTAGTCCTATTCCCTCGGCTCCAAACTCTAAAGCTTTTCTTGCATCTGTTGGAGTATCAGCATTTGCTCTCACTCCCAAAGTTCTTATTTCATCTGCTATTTCCAAAAGTTCGGAAAATTCTCCTTTTATCTCTGGTTCTACTAATGGAACTTTTCCTTCAATTACACGTCCAGTCGTACCATCAATAGTAATATATTCACCTTCTTGAACCACTGTCTCAGCCACTCTAAATTCAGCGTGTTCTTCGTCAATTTCGATGTCTTGAGCTCCAACTACTGCAGGTTTACCCATTCCTCTGGCAACCACTGCAGCATGAGAGGTTTTACCTCCAAATTGGGTAAGTACACCGCTCGAAGCGTATAGCCCATGAACATCATCTGGTTTTGTTTGTGGTCGAACTAGAATTATTTCTTCTTCGCCAGCATGTACCATTGCTTCTGCTCTATCAGGATTGAATACAGCTTTCCCTGAAACAGCTCCTGGAGATGCATTAATTCCATTTGCTAAAACATGTATTACAGCATGTTCATCGATGCTCTTAAATAACAACTTTGAAATTTTATTAGGATCAAGGCTCATTATTGCCTCTTCTTTTGATATTAAGCCTTCTTTAACCATATCAACAGCTATTTTAACTGCTGCTGAGGGTGTCCGTTTGCCATTTCTTGTTTGAAGGATATATAGTACTCCATTTTCAATAGTAAATTCAATATCTTGCATGTCTTTATAATGATTTTCGAGTTTTTCCATTGTCTTTGTTAATTCATTATAAATTTTTGGGAACTCATCTTTCATTTCTTCTAACTTTTTTGGTGTTCTTATGCCTGCAACAACATCCTCCCCTTGAGCATTTGATAAATATTCTCCAAATTTCTTATTTTCACCAGTAGATGGATCTCTTGTAAAAGCTACTCCAGTAGCTGAATCCCATCCCCTATTTCCAAAAACCATTGTTTGGATATTCACTGCTGTCCCAAAATCAGGGATATCATTAATCTTCCTATATGTTATTGCTCTCTTATTATTCCATGATTTGAAGACTGCTTCAATTGCAAGAAATAATTGTTTAAAGGGATCTTGTGGAAATGGTGATCCTATTTCTTTTTCATACAACGCCTTATAATCCGCAATTACTTTTTGTAAATCTGATACTGTTAAATCAGTATCTTGTGCATTTCTGGAAATTTCACGCTTATATTTATTAAGAATTCTTTCAAATTTCTCATCTCCTATTCCCATTACGACATCTCCGAACATTTGAATAAACCGCCTCCAAGAATCATAAGCAAAACGGGGATTATCTGTTTGATCAGCCAAACCCTTAACAGATTCATCATTTAAGCCTAGATTTAAAACCGTATCCATCATCCCCGGCATTGACATTGGTGCTCCAGATCTAACGCTTACTAACAAAGGATTTTGCTTGTCCCCAAACTTTTTAACAGTTTTTTTTTCTAATTCCTTTAAATGTTCAATCACAATAGGTTCAATTTCAGCCATAATTTGCTCAGGGTGTTGAAAATATTCCAAACAAGCTTCAGTAGTAATCGTAAATCCTGATGGAATATTTAAACCTAAATTAGTCATTTCCCCAAGATTTGCTCCTTTGCCACCTAAAAGATTTTTTAATTCTTTTTTTCCCTCAATAAAGTCATAAATATATTTGTTTGTTTCAGTGCTTGTCATTATAATTTACTAAATCTCTATTAATATAAAATTCATGAAATTAAATTGATAAAAATAAAATTTTATTGTTTTAAATAATTAAGAATTTAAAATTCTTAAGTTTATAAATATATTTTCTGAAATAAAATTTTGCTTTATTGAATATATATTAAGCTATATGTGATTATGGTTGTTTTAACAATTCAAATAATTCCCAAATTCCATCAATAATAAAATCAGGCTTAGTTTCGTTGCTTTTATTTATTATTTCCATTGTAATTTCTCCAGATAATACACAACAAGTAGTAATTCCTGCCTCAATTCCCATTTTAATATCAGTATATAATCTATCTCCAAAAATAATTGCATCTTTAGGAGAGATTTCTAATTCCTGAAGCTTAAATAAGAGCATCTGTTTATTTGGTTTTCCAAAGACTTTAGGCATTCTTCCAGTGGCTTTATATAATAATGCAGCAATTCCACCAGCATCAGGAATGTAGCCTTCCTCTGTAGGACATCTATTATCCAAATGAGTTGCAACATAAGGAATTTGATTTTGAAGTAGATATGAAGCACTTACTAAACGTTCATAAGTTAATTCTTGATCAAAAGCAAGCACAATTATTTCTGGATTTTCCTCTGTTAAAATAAAACCTTCTTCCAAAAATTCCTTCTTAAGCGATTGTGTGCCTAATAAAAAAATCCTCTCATAACCATTTTTTTTTAGATAATCTATGGTGGGGTGTTGAGATAAGATAATATTATCCCGGGTTATGTTTAGGTTTAAATTAATTAACTTTCGGATATAATCTGACGTTGATTTACTAGAATTATTTGAAAGAAAGTAGAAATGTTTGTTATTACGCTCTAATAAATCAATTAATTCAATCACTCCATCAAAAAGCGTATCCCCTAAATAAATTGTTCCGTCCAAATCAAAGAAAAATACTTTCTTTTTAAGTATTTCAGATAAATCTTGTTTTAGATCATTCATAAGAGTTATTTTAAAGGTTTAAGCAGGTTTAATTGAATACTATTTTAAATTAAAAATTAAATAAAAAAATGATTTTAAAATAAAAAATTTAATTAGAAAATCATAATTTCAAGGAATTATATCAGATGTTTCATCTTTTTTTTCATTTTGTATGAGCCATGCTTTATATTTGAAAGTAAATCTACCTTTTACTACGGGTTTATATCCTGTTTCTTCTTCAAATATAACTCGCTTTATTTCTGAATCCATCTCCTTATACATAGAATAATATATTCTTTTTTGTATTAAGAAATACATTATGAATAATCCAAGGAATATCCCTGGGAGAATTATCCTTTGAACGATTTCTGGAGTATAAATAATAGAGATTAGCCCAAAGAGTAATATAATAGGTATAATACAATAGCAACAATAAAAATAGTAAGGAATTCCAGAAGAACTAGTTTTTGGTTTAATTTGTATATCTAACTTTTTATTTGATGCATCTCTGATTAACCATCTTTTATAGGCTTTTGTTAATTTATTTTTCTTTAATGGTTCTAGACCAGTTTCGTCTAAAAAATTTTGACGCTTTAATTTTGTATCTAGGGCAATACAAGTTCTTTTAATTCTTCGCAAAATTAATAAACATGAAATTATTAAAACCATACCTGAAAATAATACATAAATATACCATTCAAGAGGTGGAATAATATCTAAAAAAAGTAGCCCTAGAATAATAATTAAGATTAAAAAACCATTTGATAGGATTTTTTCCGCTTTACCTCTTAAATATAAAGAAAAAAATTCTTTCAACATTTTTATTAGTTTAGAATTTTACTATTCTAATAAGTTAATCCATCTTCAGAGAAAAAAACAATATAAGAAAAAAAAAAGGGAAATTATTATATTCTTTTTATAGTTGATTGATCACTTTTTTGCTTCGGTGTCCCGCACCATGGACAGAAATTTGAAGTTTCAGACAGTTTGCTACCGCAAAAAGAACATGTTTTAGCTTCAACTGGAGTGATAATTTCAGAAGACCCAATACTTCTTCCCTCTATTTTGCCTCCACATTTGGGACAAAAATTCGCATCTGGTTTAATATCAAAATTACACCGAGGACATTTTGTTGTCTCCATCTTAACTTCTTCCTTAAAAGCTTTGGCTGGTTCTGCTTTTTGTTCCTTTTTTGCTTTCAAACTCATCTTCTTTTGTCCTCTTCTCGCTGCAATGGCTGCAATGATTACAATGACTATAACAACTAGAATAAATATTAGTATCCATTGGATATCCAACCATCTATCAACATAAGTAAGTCCCGTATCATAGGTAACATCGAAAGTTATTTCAGTAAATTCTTCAGGTGAATTTAGTGGATCATGATAAACAAAAAAATACCATGTACCATCATAAGGTACTATAAAGCTACCAGATATTGAAACTTCTCCTTCATAAAGTGCATACGCATCATCTAATTTATATACACCAATAGCAGTAAAATTTACAATGAAATTAACTTGAGGGATAAACCCTCCATCATTATACCATGTAATGTAATAAACATTCGGTTGTGTTATAGATAAGGTTCCAATAGACCCGTTTGTGTTTTGTATTTGGTCATAGAAGGCGGGGCTCCCTCCTTTATTCCAAATGTCTATTTGTTCAGCATCAGCTATGAAAAAGTCGATATGGTAGGTGGCATTAAAATTATAGTCAATTGAAGATCCTGTATTCAAATATACCATATAATACTGATATTCATTATATTGAAGGTAGAAAAGATCAGTGTAGCCTCCCGTTTTAGATGTTGTAGGAAGGTTCTCAAGCTTTTGATCCCAAATGAGAAAACTAACATAACCCGGACTTGAATCGATTGAAAAAGTTATCTCATTTCCTTCTTTAATATATTCTTCTTCATACCAATATTCGTTAAAACCAAGTTCTTGACTGTCACTATATTTTACGATTCCAGATGAGTCCGCATTAGTGAAAGGGAACCATATACCTACTTGAAATAGAGGAAGTATAATCAACCCTAGTACAACGGCAAATAAAATACCTCCCCCCATATATACCGGACTATAATACCACGGTCTATACCAGTATCCAGCCCACCATGGAGAATACCACCATCTATAATACCAGGGATGATATCCCCATCGATAATATCTATAATAGGGCCGATAGTAAGTATGACTATAAGGACCTCGTGGAGACCTTGAAACTATTCGATTAGCACCAGTTCGACCAAACGGCATTCCACCAGGTCTTATATTCATCCCTCTAAAACTGGCAGGAGCTCCTCGAAAACCCCCACCTCTGAATCCTCCGCCTCTAAAGCCTCCTCTAAATCCTCCACCACGTGGCATTTTTAATTAGACACCTCTTCAATAGATACTTTCTGTTTGAAAAAGTAGTCATGATTTATTGCGGCAATAACCAAGAGCATTGAAATAATAGACATTGTCAATCCAAGACCATCTAATGACACAATTGACGTAAGGTTTGAAATTGCAAACGCAATTCCGAATAATATCCATTCAATAACCACAAAGAGTATAAAAAATATTGGAAAGATGTTTCGTATTAAAAATTCTGTAATAGTATACTTCTTCCCCATGTAACTTGAGTAAATTAGAGAAAAAAGGCTAATTATGCCAAAAATCATTATTAAAACACTAAATATGATAATTGCTAACCATACAGCCCCATTTCTCGAAAATAAGTCTAGAAATGTAACAAAATAATCTGCTCCTCTTGCTTCAAATAGATGAAAAGTAACTTTTCCATCAAACATGAAAATAATTCCAAATAAACTAATTAAATCTGTTTGATTCGCAGTAAAAAAGCCGTAAATCCCTCCAAAAGGTAAGAAAACACCTAAAACGATCGCTAATATTGAACAAACAGTAGTAAATAAAAATTGAACGTATCGAGTATTAGCAACTGGAAATAATCCTATCTTATCAACCTCTTTATCAGGGATAAAACTCCAACAATCTTGAATTGAGCATACACCAATTAATTTGTTATTTTCTACGACTGGCACAATATTCACCTGTAAATCACGCATCCTTGTAAAAGCTTCTGTTACAGGAGTATCTAAGGAGACAGGGGATATTTTATACATCGCTGAAGTAACGTTAGCACTTTTTGGGTCTAATCCCTCTGCTATAGTATTTTGGACAATATCGAAATCTCCAATTACACCAACTACCTGCTCTGTTCCTTCTTCAACAACAACTAAATCTGGAATGCCTAATTTTTTCATTTTCTTCGCAGCATCTTCAATTGTGGCTTTAGTAGTAATCGTGTCATATTCATCGTCTATCACTAAATCCTTTACAAAATATTCCTTAGTGGATAAGCTCATTCTTTATCACAAATTTTTTGGATAAATTAGTTATTAATTACAAAAAAAGATTGAACTATTAAATGTTAC
>JBHLKA010000089.1:0-10785 GCA_048887145.1 Candidatus Hodarchaeota archaeon | reverse complement strand
GGATAACCAGTTTGTAATGATCCATCTCGAATAAAAATATCTCCTTTACCCAATTCATTGAGAATAAAGTGTTTTGCATAACTCCACTCTGTAAAACGCATTGCTATTCCACCATGATTTTCTATTGGCATCAAAAACTTACCTTGCATTCTAATAGAAGGATCTTTTAAAGGAATTAATATATCTTCTTGAGGCAGATAAGTGCTGTAACTTCTTTCTTTTGGAAAAAATGAAGTTCTAAAAACGATATCACCGTTATCATCCTCTTCAGAAATGGTTGCTGAATAAAATTCTATAATAGAAGGTAATTTTTCTGGGATGCTCAATTTTTCTGAATCTAAGATAATTCCAGCAACTCGACAAATACTGATATTAAAGTCAGAACCTTTTATAATTGGTTCAGTACCGCCATCTACAAAACCTAGTTTTCGGTATTCTTTTAAGTCAGGTATTTTGAAAATCCTTTCATCAGAAATAACAAAAGCTTTTTCACCATCTTCTATGGTTAAAGCGGATTCTTCTTCCTTAAAATCTTTTTTATGATTTTGTATAAATCTAATACAATTACGAAGTGCAGAGAATTTTTCAGTCGTTTTCATCTTAAAATATTGAATTTTCTGAGATTCTTAATTTAACTGTTATTCATTTATATATTACAATAAGATTAGTTCAAAATCTTTAAAGTTATATATTATAATC
The DNA here is from genome assembly GCA_048887145.1 of Candidatus Hodarchaeota archaeon. Classification (GTDB taxonomy): domain Archaea; phylum Asgardarchaeota; class Lokiarchaeia; order Sigyniarchaeales; family SOKP01; genus SOKP01. The sequence goes on along the minus strand of JBHLKA010000089.1, from coordinate 10,086 downwards.
TTAATAATGTATCAACCATCTGATTTTTAAAGCTAAAGGAGTGTTGAGATTTAAAAATTTTTAAATTCACCTAGAGGATTATTGAAATAGAGTATCTTTTCCTAAATAATAGGTTAATTAATCATACTTAACATCATAAGAAAAATAAAAAAAAAAGAGAAATTGATGTTTTTTTGTGTGACTGGAGAGAATACTATTCTCTATTAGTTTACTTTGGAGGTGCTAATACGATCTCAATGCTTGAGACGTTATTATTTTGACCATTTTCACCTTCTAATTGTTCAGTGGAGAGCTTAATATCTTTGTATTGTGTACCTTTTAGGAATCTATTCCTTAAAATCTCACATACATCTACTGCATGAGAGATTGCTCTTCCACGGGCCTTAACGGTGCATTCTTCACCTTTGTTAAGGATCATCATAGTCGCCATTACGTAATTCATAGTTGGGCGGCGACCAACAAAGACAGAATTTGCTTCTTTTGACATGTTTATTACCTCTCTGTTTTTTTTGTTTTGTTTAATTATTAGTTTATTTGTTTGTAAGTATGGATGTTTTAATCGTAATTATTCAATTACGAGTAATAACATTTCTTTTGAATATTTGTTATCATAAAAATCTTATTATCTATTTAATAAGGATTTTTAATGCATTAATTCATGAAAAACAGTAAATATAATTTTGAAGAATTTATAGTTAAACAACTTTCTCAGTTTTAAGCTCTTTTTTTTTTCTCTCTTTTTTTTTTTTCTTTCTTCTTCGTCATCTCCCTTTAGAACATCTCTTATAATACTAACAATGAGAACTACGGAAATAATAATAAGTAAAGGTATCAGTAAACCTGAATCAGTGAGAATTATTTTTACCCATCCAATGTAAGGTATTCTTCCACAGACAATCCCGTAGATTTTATAGTCTGGAACCCAATACGGATTCGTAGGTGATGAACCATCAATATAAGGATTAGTCGCATCATTATCACCTTTGGTTTGAAAAAGCCAGTGCCCTCCCATATATGTTTTATTAACAACTCTATGTACCACAGGCTCGTCTGGTGGTGAAACCCAAACACCATGCGCATCAAATACTATGATATCACCATCTTTATCTTCAACAGTACCACTCCTTATTTCAATAGGATTGATCCCTTTCACAAAAAGTAAATCTCCTTCATTTAAATTAGGCTTCATTGAACCAGATACTACAACAACTATAGGAGTTTCAGTATTTAAGGCAACTTGTAGTATGAAATATATTAAAAATGAGCCAAAAATAGCTGTACAAATCAAAACTACCGCAATAATTACTTTCCTTTTAGAAATGCGTTTTTTTTCCTTCTTAGGAATTGATTCTGAGCTGTTCTCTTTCATAATACAAATAAATTTCTTTCCTTTGTCTAAATAAATAAATATGGAAATTTAAATTTTGTCTAAAAAGATATTAATTTTTCAGATTTTCTATAAAGTACGGAGCTCCCGAAGAAAATAATTACAACATTAATTTCCTCTGTGAATTTTAGAAAAAATCAATTATTTTAATTCAACAAAAAAAACCAACAAAATTTCTTTAAATGAAAAAATAAAATTGAATTGATCAAAGTGAGATAATATTTTATATAATCACATCTTAATCTTTAGATATTAGAGGATCGTTTAGATCATTGTTATTAATTCACTTGTTAGGGTGAGGTTGAAAAGAATGTTTATGGAGAATCCTGTCTTAAAAGATTATATAATCAACGATATCATAAGAGAAATCGAAGACAATGGCTTTAAGATTGAGAAAGTGTATGTAGAGCATTTTATTGAAAATTTTCAAGAAGAATATAATCGATTACCCAAAAAGAATGAAATAAATTCTATTGCAAAGAGTTATATTAAAATTATAAAAAATGATGATAAGGATCAGTTTATTAAAGTACCAATTAAAACAGAAAAAAGCCTCTCTGAGCAAATGGAACCTGTTATAAAAAATTTTGTGCAAAAAAAGAATTTAATAAAATCAATAGCAAGGAAACCTATTTTTAAATTTTCTGGAGAAATACTAAAAATTCCAAAACCAGATGGTCGAAGAGTTTGCCCCATCTGTGGTGTTGATAGCTGGTTTAAAATTCATGAAACTATAGATAAAAGCTATATTATATGTCATTATCCACGTATTTATGGTAAAAAATATTCTTGTTCAGGTTGTGGATGCCAATGGAGGGAAGGGTAAATATTTTCTCTCATAACTAGTCGTTTTTAATATATTACCTTTATTTAAATAAAGATTTAAATAGTTCAATATTTAAAATTATATTACTAAATAATCTTAGGTTTTTTAATGGAAGCAGAACATGCGATAGTCTTTAATCCGATTGCCAATAAAGGAAAAGTAGGTAAAGATATTGAACTCGTTACTAAATATTTAGATGATTTAAAAGTTTCATACAAACTTTATTCAACTGAATATGCTGGTCATGCTATTGAATTAGCCTATAACCTTGCCAAAGATGGCTATAGAGTGATCGCTGCAGGCGGAGATGGAACTGCAAATGAGGTACTTCATGGAACGATAATATCGAATTCAGAAGCGCTTTGTGGATTCATTCCGATGGGTTCTGGAAATGATATTCCTGCTGCGGTGGGATATAGAGCAGATATTAAACGAGCATGTGAAATTATTGCTGAGGGATATTCAAGTAAATGTGATATAGGATTTGCTGAAACAGATGATGGAGTCGAAAGATATTTCTTAGGTATAGGGAGTCAAGGGTTTGATTCTGAAGTTGCACGAAGATCAAATGAAAATAAGGAAAAAGACTACAATATGATAATTCTTGACTTATTAAGATCATGGGAAAATAAGGAAATTATCGTTAAAATGGATAATGATACTTTTGAAGGGGAAGCTAATCTCGCAGCTGTAGGACTTTCAGGAGCTTATGGTGGAGGAATGTTTATTTGCCAAAGAGCTAGTATTGAAGATGGCCTTTTTGATATAAGTATCGTAAATATTGATAAAGTTAAATTAGCTAGGCAATTTAGAAGAATGTACAGCGCTTCTCTTCTACCACATCCAAATGTCAAAGAATATCAGAGTAAAAAAGTTAGAGTTGAAATGAGGAATCTTGAAGATGAGTCATACGTAAGTCAAGTAGATGGTGAAGTATTAGGCCCACTTCCTGTTACATACGAATGCATCCGAGATGGGTATGAATTCATTCGACCAAGGATAAATGAGTTTGCTGAAGAATTTAAACAGAAATACGGACATTACATGTGGGAATGTTGGGATGAATTAGAAAAACGTAAAAATAAATAGAGATTAAATTTTTATTCAATTTTGTAATAAAGGTAGCTATCGATAATGCACATTTGGAATTCTATTTTCTGAAAAAGGTAAACTATTCATAGAACCCCATCCTGACATGGAAAAAAATCCCTTGTAGGGATTTTTCATGAAAAATAAATTTATTTTTTCAACCTAAATCATATTCAGTGAATAATTTCTTAAGAAAAGTTTGCCTTCCAGCTAATTTTCCTAATTCTGTCGCTGCTTTAGAATATCGTATTAATTTACTTATAACACCTTCAATTTTTAATTTACCAGACATTATGTATTGATTCGGATCGATTCTTTTTATACGCATTTCTTTCCAAATATTAAGTGGGGCTCTTAAGATTAATATTGGATTCCGAGGAGGATTTTCATTTGGAGCCAGTAATTTTATACCTAAACATTTACCATCCTTAAGTTCTAGATATATCCTAACATCATCCTTAATCTCTCCACTAGCTCCCATCAACCACATTAGAGATCCCTCAAATTCTACTCCCCACCCTTTTGCCGCTTGATTATATTCTGAGCTGTTGTTAATAGCTTCACATAATTCTTTTGTAAAATTGCCACTTAATTTTAGTATCTCTTTGTATTTCAAAATGGCTCAAAAAATTCTTATTTTTAAAATAATAATATCTCTTATAATGGATTTTACATGGGATATTATAATTATTTTATTATTATTAGGTTCTTTGTTTGGGATACTCAGTACTATGACTGGAACCGGTGGAGGAGTATTTTATGTTAGTTTTATTACTGTATTTCTCTTGGTTCCAATTAACGCTTCAATTGACACTTCTAATTTTATTATATTATTAACCTCTGCTTCGGGATTTATAATGTATTTGAAAGATAAAAGAACAAATTTAAAACTTTCCTTGATATTTAGTGGTTTTTCCATAATTGGATGTTTATTGAGTACATTATTATTGATATTTGTAAAAATAGATAACACAATTCTAAGATTATTGTTTGCTACTTTATTAATCATTATTGGGTTATATATGGTCTATAAAAGTATTCATAAGCATAAAAAATCAAACAATGATAATATTAACAAATTATTTAATGAAGATCTTTCTCTTTTGAAAAATTTTGATTATAGAACTAAATTAAAGAAAACTGTACCTCTCTTCTTTTTAGCAGGTTTTGCTTCAAATCTATTAGGAATAGGTGGTGGTGTTATTATAACTCCTGCTTTAAATCTCCTTTTAAATTTTCCAATTCATTATGCTACAGCAGTTTCGACATCTATAGTATTCTTTCTAGCTATTTACAATTCACTTTCGAAACTGCTATTTGGTCAAGTAGAGTTAATATTAGGGTTGTTAATGGGTTTAGGATCCATTTTAGGTGCGATTATTGGAGCTAAATTTTCGAAAAGAATGCCAAAGCTTTATCTCCAATTGTTTGTAGCAATAGTTTTAATAGTGCTTGCTATCAGCATTGTATTTTTAAGAAATTAGCTTGATGGGTTATCTTTTTTTCTAACATAAATCCTTCTGATTATAAGAATCACTATTGTAGAAACCCCAATTATTCCAAAAAAGATGATAAGAAAAATCAATAAATCTGTATCTAATACATTAATATCTTGTTTCCATGGAAAATTACCTTGGTACTTATTAGATGGAATATCCAAATAATTATTATAGATAAATTGCTCGACAGTCCGACCTGTGATCTCAAGACTCATATTTGAAATATGAGATAGATCATCTTGAGTAGTATGGTGATAAGGCCATGCTGGATTATCCCAAAATTTTATAATTAAATCTGCTGAAGGAGTCCCGTTATTTATAAAAGCTACATGATCGTCAGTAATAGTTGCCGAATAAGGATTTGTGGGAAATTGAGTTGAATATCCTAGTTGCCTTCCTATCTCAAATAATTCTTCTAATAATGATGAAGTTGAAAGTTGTTCGTTAATAAACTGTAAATTTTCACCTCCAACCATATCTAATAAAAGCATACAATCAAAGTGCTCTTTTGAGGAATTATAAAAGTTATTGATATTATTTACAAAACTTGTTGATCCTTCACACCAATCCCAATCTTCTATTCCAGCAGCATAATCATAACCCTGATCTTCGGCATCAAAAAATAAAAACCAAATTTGGCAACTTAAATTTGTTCTTCTTTCATATAAAACTCTTGCTAACTCTATTAATACCGCACAACCACTCGCACCATCATTAGCACCTGGAACTGGTTTTGTTCTATTTGTTATTATTGGATCTTTTGTCGCTCTTGCTCTAGAGTCATAATGTGCACCTAAAATAACGATGTTGCTGAAATTTTCATTGAGTTTGAATAAAACATTTTGGCATTCTACTGAATGAAAAGTGAAATTATGTAATACATATGAAAAATTAGTAGTTATCTGCTGAAATTTTGTTATAAAATATTGAGCACATTGCTCCCTTCCTTGAGTACCAGGTATTCGAAAATGAGTTTGATTTATTAAAATTTGTTCCTCCACATGAACATATGCATTATTGCCCTCAAATTTCAATTGTATGTCAATATTTTCTATATTAATCTCTTTAACTAAGAGTAAAGGTAATAAAAATCCACTAGACATTATTATAATTAGTAGGATTATGATAAAGATTTTGTAGGATTTCTTTATAAGCACCACCTTAAAACTTTTGAGTAATATTCTTGGTTCTCTTAAAAACTTATAAAAAAAATAAATAAAAATTATAATGAAATTTAATTGGGTTCAAAACCCAAATCTATTTTAGTTTCTCCCTTAATTTCAGTTTCTAAAAATTTTACTTTTACTGGCATTCCAATATTGATGGTTTCTGGTTTACTTTCTTCTACACCGACAAGTTGAGCCGAAATCATGGGGCCTTCTTTAAGTTTAATTATTGAAAAGCAATAAGGATTTTTTCTATCATATCCTTTATCAATAAAGTAAGGCGTACCTACTGTAATACTAGTAAAAGCTGCCAATTCACCTTCTCCAGACATTTCAGCCCATTCCATGTTAGATGTGTTACATTTAATACATAACTTTCTTACTGGGACATATAACGTACCACAATCTTTACATTTTGAACCCATTAGTTTTTTACTCTGTAAAAATTCTAAATAGCTCTGTAATGTAAAATCCTTATCTATATCTGACATTCTTTTAATCTCACCTCTATTTCTGATAAATTGTTACTACACATGTTCCCCCAGATCCTCCTAAATTATGTGTCATTGCTCTTTCAACATTAAATTTTACTTGTCTATTTCTTTCTGCGACACCTCTCATCTGTTTGAAAATTTCTACTGCCATTGCTGCTCCACTTGCCCCAACAGGGTGTCCTTTACTCTTAAGTCCTCCGGAAGTATTAATTGGCAGAGGTCCATCTCTTTTTGTTTCTCCATTTTTTATTGCTTCGACAGCTTTACCTTTTTCATAAAAACCTAAATCTTCAAGTGCTACAATTTCAGCGATAGTAAAACAATCGTGTACTTCACAGATTTGAATATCTTTCGGTTTTAACCCAGACATCTGGTATGCTTGCCTTGCTGCCTCTTTTGTCGCAATAAAGGAGGTTAGTGAATCCCTATCATGTAATGATAAAGCAGCACTACCTTGACCTGTACCAGTTATCCAAATAGGTGTATCTGTAAAGTCTTTAGCTTTTTCTTCTGATGCTAAAAATAAGCAAGCTGCTCCATCAGTAATTAAAGAGCAATCAAATAATCTTAATGGATATGCTATGATAGGGTTAGCAGAACTTTTAAGAAAGTCGAATTCATCTGACCAATCAGGAATCTCTCTTCCCTGTTCTTCGTATCTTTTCCTTTTACTAATCATCATATCTTTAATTGATTGTTGCATTTGGGCATAGGGATTTTCCGCACCATTTTCATGGTTTTTAATCCCAACCCTCATTAAATCTTCTATTGTTGTACCATATTTATGAAAGTGTGCTGAGGCTAACGTTGCATATAATCCTGGAAATGTAGCTCCAGCAGGATATTCAAATAAACTGTCGGATGCTGTTGCTAAAACATCAGTAACTCCTGCTGTTGGGAGTTCTGTCATACATTCTACGCCACTTACCGATATAACATCATGTATACCTGAAGCGATTGCAATAATCGCTTGTCTAAATGCTATACCACTACTAGCACAAGCCCCTTCAAATCTAGGTGCTGGTTTTGGGGTTAATCCTACTAAGTTTGCCATCTGAGGACCTAAATGGCCTTGATGATTAAATAAATCCGAAGAGTAATTACCAACATAACAAGCATCAATATCTGTGGGCTTAATTCCTTTATCCACTGTTTCAACTGCATTAAGCCAAGCATCAATCCACAAATCAGGATTGCGTTTAACTGGGAAATGATTTCCAAATTTGGACATTCCCGCTCCTACCAAAGCAACTTTTCTAGCTAATTTTCCCATTTTTTTTACCATTTATTTGTATTTAATTAATATAAAAAATTAATAATTTGAATTGTTGACATTTTTTATTTCTTTTTCTTTCACTTAATAGTTAATATTTTTATCTATTTTTTCATTAGTTGAATTTATGTCAAAATTAGAACCAGTCAAATGGGAAGATTATAAAGTGGGAGATTCAGCAGAATTTACCAAAACTATAACTGAAGAGGATGTAATGAAATTTGCTGAAGTGACTGGAGATTACAACCCTATACATGTTAATCCCGAATATGCAAAAACTCAGATGTTTGGGAAACAAGTTGCACATGGTGCTCTGAGTTCTGGTTTAATTTCAGCTGTTTTAGGTACTAAATTGTTTGGACCAGGTATTTTGTATGGTGGACAGACTGTTAAGTTTATTAAACCTGTGTTTTTTGGCGATACATTAACCGCTGTTGGTACAGTGAAAGATAAGTTCACGAAAAAAGAAGGCAAATTAAAATTCATCATATGTGATACAATAGTAAAAAACCAGAATGATGAAGTCGTCACATCTGGAGAAGGAACAATAGTATTTATGTAATCTCTAAATAAAGTTAACATCGGGTATATTAATATTCTATACCTAATCGCGCATTTATTCCCTTAGAAGCATAATAATGCTTTATCATTCTCATCTCTGTTAATAAATCAGCCCTCTCTTTTATTTTTGGATGCATATTTGGTCCCCCAGTTAAAATTAATTCAACTTTTTCTGGTTTTTTTTCTATTAACTTTAATACGTGTTCAACTTCAAGTAAGCCATACGCGATGGCAACACCTATCTCATCCAAAATGACAATATCATATTCATCACTCATTATTATTTTTTCTGCAAACTCTAAGGCTTTCTTAGCTTGCTTATAATCAATATCTCTTGGTTCACTAATTAAATCTGGAGTACCAAACTGCTTAACTTCAAAATTAGGTGTATTTTTAATTGATTCTAACTCACCATACCGATAATCCCCTTTCATAAATTGAACCATGTACACCTTAAAACCATGCCCAACTGCACGAAACCCTTGTCCCAAAGCAGCTGTAGTTTTACCCTTGCCGCGTCCAAAATAACACTGCACTAAGCCGACTTTTAATCTTTTTCTTGTGATATAAAACCACCTGTCTTAATTATAAATTAAAAAAATAATTATACTTCTTAATTCCATAAAAGTTAAGATAAATTGGATAAGACTCAATTGTTTTTTTAATTAACCAATTTTAATGCAATGATATTTAAATATAAAATAGAATAAAGAAAAATTAAGATAATCTAAATAAATAAAAAAGAAAGTTAATTATCATATAATTTTTTCGTATTGAGTTAATATTTGCTTACTTTAACATAAATTTTAGGCATTTTATAAATTATTAAAATTATAAGTATTGCTGCCAATATTCCAATTGCTAATCCAATGAAATAAGACATTGGAAAATTAAGCAAGAATCCTATTATAATTACAAGAACTAAAACAGCGACCACTAAAATTATTTTAAATACCCATGAAATATTTTTCCCTTTTTCAAGACTCATATTTTTTCCACCAAAGAATTATGACTTTTCATTTAAAATATGATAACTTTTAAAAATCTGATTTATTTGTAACATGTCTAATTTTTTCTCTTTCAGAAAGCTTCAAAGAAAGTTCTTTTTTTAGGTTTGATAATTCATTTTGTTTAATACGAATATCACTCTCCTCATCTATAATCGTATTTCTAGCTTTACTTAGTAGCTTTTCTTGTTTATTTATTTGATCTTTATCGATAGATATTTTATTTTCTGGTGCCTTATTTTTTAGATCTTTTGCATAATTTCCTTGAATTTTTCCTAATTTTTCTCGCTCTTTAGCAGCATACAACTTATCATCTACAAGATTTATGATTTTTTTTGCTATTTTCCTTTCTAAGAAAGCAATATCACTACTTACTTCAGTAATTTGTTGTTGAATAATCGCTATTTTCTGATTATATAATGCAGACTCTTCTTCACTCTTTAGATCTAATTCTTCAATTTCAATATAGCCTTTTTTCTTTAGATTACGTTTTTCAATAACAAGATTTATTTTTTTTTCCGCCCATTCCCTTTTTATTCTTGCAAGTTCTAATTCTTCTTTAACAAGCAACTCACGTGCCTTAGCTCTTTTTAATTCAGATTTTCCAACCAAACGAGATCCTTTTGCTAATTCTTTTTCTTGCTTTGCTAGCTTAAGATTTTCTTGGGCCATAACCTCAAACTTATCTATACTTTCCATTTAATACCCCTCTTATATATATATGAAATTTATTAATAATAATGAGTTTAAATTCTTTATGTATTTTTTTTATAATATTAATTTA
>JBHLKA010000088.1:0-10833 GCA_048887145.1 Candidatus Hodarchaeota archaeon | reverse complement strand
TGAGCATTTAAGTCTGATCTAATATTCATCATATTACTTATGATGGTAATGATTACTATTAATTACATATGATATGAGAAAAAGCATAATTTACGAAAATTAAGATTTAAGCAAAAAAGTCTAGATTAAAAGAGCTATAGCATTAAACTTATCACTCTATTAATTAATTCACATTTTTAATTCTTAATTATACAAATTTACTCTTTCAAGACGCTTTTTTTAGTTAAATCATTATTTATTTAATATATTATATTTTAAACAGAAATTTATTTTAATATTTTACCACATTTTATTAATATAACTTTATAAGTAAAATTATATAATATATATAATCTTTTAAATTTGCTACAGGTTTATTTATAATATTTGAAGATATGAAAGTTAAGCTGCATTATATTGCTAATTTGTGAAGATAAAAAATGGGCACGAGATCACACTACTAAATTGGCTAAAACAATTTCATAAATAGTCATAAAACTTTTTAAGTTACATTGATTACTTAATATTACTAAAAAAACAATTAAATTTTAAAGGGATTTTAAAAAATGAGTCAAAAAAAGGAATCAAATGCATTTCAAGATGTAATCACAATAAGGATAGACAGAAATTTAAATAATAGTTTAAACAAAATGAAAGAGAGATTAGGAATTTCAAAAGCTGATTTAATAAGAAATTATTTAGAGCTTTCAAAGTTTATTATAAAGCAGAAAGGGTCAATAAAAACACTTAATAATCGAAATTTTATGGTGATTAAAAGGAGCTATGTGAGAAAATTAATTGAAAATAAGGAAGAGAAGGATCAGATAAAATTAGGTGATAAATTGGCACTTTTTATTAATGATATTGCTCGTATAAATGGTAAAGAAGATGATGTTGATTTTAAATTAGAATTATGTGATAATCTAGGATTCTTTACAAAATTTATTGATGAAGAAAATTATATATTAGTCACAAAAGAATTTGGTCCTAGTAAGTTTGTAGAAGCATTTTTATGGCGATTATTCAATAATAAAGAAATGAATCCCAATTACATCGAGGAAGAGATGAAAGGAAATAAAAGCTTACGAGCAAAATATAAAAGTGAAATTCAACCTACTAGTAGATCCTCTTCACATTATTCGTTTGAATTTGCTAAGCCTCCAGAAATAGAAGAATAAATATTAATATCAATGATAATGCATATCTAAACAGTAAAAATAAAACTATATTAATATTTATCAATAATTTCCTTTAATCCTAAAATAGGAACAATTGTTTTATTAGGTCTATAAAGCAATTCATAATCTAATTCATGTAAAGTTCGTTCTATTGTGAAATAATTAATTAATGTAAAATGCAGATTAAGACTTTTATCAAATAATTTTCCCATTAATCGATGTTCCCAAGTATTAAGCAATTTCATAATCATTTCAAGAATTTTATGTTTTTGAGTGATTTTTGATGTTTTTCTAAAATAAAGGCTAAACAAAAATTCCTCTGGAACCTCAAATTTCTTAGGATCTACAATTTTTTGTTCTATCAACTGAAGTAAAGAGTTAAATTTTATATAACTCAAAGATCTTAGAAATGAACCTAAATCCTTTTCGATTGGAAATTTATTTTTTTTCTCTTCAGGAGTCAACTGGGGATCACCTTCAAAATCGATGAAATAAAAATGATATTGTCCATTAGTTTTGTTATAAAGTATTTGTTGCATGTGTAAATCTTGGTGAACCGGTTGGATTATTATTTCTGGTACTTGAAATTCTGCTCTAAATTTTTCAATGATATCCTTAATATCTATTAATATTGAACTAATTTTAGGGGATTTAAAGAAAGAACTCCCAGATCTTTTCTTCATTTTAGATTCAATTGTTATTATCATTGATTTTAACTTGTTGGTGTAATTTCTTAGATAATCTACACTATCAACTGTTTCTTTATTGAATTGTATTTGATCTGATAAAATCAGCGCTTTATGTAATTCTTTTATTTGAATACCAACTTGCTCTGAAACTTTTAAAGATTCACTACAATTTTCCTTTATTATTTCAACCCTTCTTTGTTTATCATCAAGATAAGAATAATCCTCATCTAAATCTTTATATACTCGATTGATCATATTATTAAGTTCATTCCAATAAATATCTCCTAAGTTTCCGATATTGGGTACATTTTCAAGAATACCTATGGTTTCTTTTTCATGAAATTTGAGATTTCCATAAATTTTTGGAGCATTTGGAAACTTATTTTTAACCAAAACGAATAAAATTCTTGGTTCATAACTTTCAAGATACTCCTTGTAAGATTTTACTACATATGAAATTGGACTTAAATCAGGTTTATTTAAATTTTTAATACTCAAGAGAAATAGTAAATTAGTTGTATTTCCTCCTCCTAACTGTTCTAGTGAAAGTTCATATCTATCAGGGTATAAACTTGCTTCTATAAGATTCTGAACCTGTCTCATATTAATTTCATCTTGAAATTGGTCAGTATATAATGTCAGATTTAAGGACATGGATGGAAAAAATTCTGAAATCTCTTTTTCAAAAAATAATTTTTTCCAAAAAAACAGGCAATATTCTGCTTCAATCAGATTAACTGGAAAAACATTGTTTTGTCCATTTTCTGGGATCGTTCTTATGAGCATTTTACTAAAAGTATTTTCTGTCAATTTAACGATATTTTGCCTATTATTTTCTATAGGATCAAGAATATCTGTAATCTTATGATAATATATTAAGGGTAAGAAGTAGGATTTAGTATAGTTCTCTTTTTCTACAGTTATTACTGTTATAAATATCCTATCTGAAATGAACTCAAAATATTTAATAGATATTTGAAATTCTAAATTGGATAATACCAATTTATCACCAAACCATCTCCTTGAAATAAGCCATGCTTTAAACTCATTGGAATTAATAACTTGCTGGATTAAATTTTTATCAAAATCCGATGACATTAGGATCAACTGTTATGTTCTACTATTTAATCAAAATACCTTATACAAATTATATTTAATGAATTTATTAGTCTAACCCTAAATTATTAATTTAGAAATTTTATATGCGAATTTTCCTTAGAAAAATCATAAAGTTAACAAATAAAGAAAACAAATAAGAAAATAAATTTAATAATGGTAGGATTAATACATGTCAATTAGAAAGATAAAAAAAGAAAAAAGCGGTAAAGAACGAGTAATCTATGAAATTAAAGAGAGTTTAGAACATAAAATCGTCTTGAGGCTTGAAGCGCCTCTACTTGGATTAATTGCTTTCAGTGTTGCGTTATGGGGGTCGAAAATATTCACGGCAATCTCACCAGGGACGAGCATAATTTTTCAAATTGGTAGTTATAACATTCATCTCCACCACTTTCATTATGGCATCATCGCATTAGCAATCGGATTAATACTTACATTTTTTGAAGGGCAATGGTTTGTGAGAATTGAACACATACTATTTGGTGCAGGTCTAGGTTTTATTGTTGATGAATATTGGTTACTTTTAATATTTGATGATCATGCAGCAACTTACTTTGGTGCAGAATCACAATTAATCTCTGCGATGATTGGACTTGTAATTAGTATCGTTTATGTAGTAATAACTATTGGAGTTTACTTTGCAACGAAGGAAGAACGAAAAATATGGCGAGAATTATATGAAGCAGTTAAATCAGATAAAGTCAAAATAGATCTATAATATAATTAATCTAATGAAAAATTCTTTAAATTAGGGCAAATTCTTAGATTTATACTAAAATTATTTATCCAGATTTATAACTGAATCGTATATTGAAGTTCATTTGATAAACAAAAACAGATTTAAATATGCTAGACAATAAAAGTATATTTTTACCACTTGTATTCCATTTTCATCAACCTGTTGATAATTTTCCTTGGGTTATAGAGGATGCTTATAAGAAAGCTTATGAGCCATTATTGGATAATTTATACAAATATCCTAAGGTTAAAGTTACTCTACATTTTTCTGGAAATCTATTAGAATGGTTAATTACCACTAAACCTAAGTTTATTGAAAAATTGAAACATATGGCTAAACGAGGTCAATTAGAGATAATTGGTGGTGGTTATTATGAACCTATATTTGCAATCATTCCTTATAGAGATAAAGTTGCTCAAATGAATAAATTGTCAGCTTTTATTAAAGAAAAATTTGGTTTAGATGTCAAAGGAGCATGGTTATCAGAAAGAGTTTGGGAACCAAACTACCCATCATTTTTGAGTGATGTAGGTTTAAAATATGTTATTGTAGATGATAATCACTTTAGATCAACTGGTATAACTGAAATTGATACACTCTATTCATATATCACTGAAGATGAGGGAAAGACATTAAGAGTGTTCTCCATTAATGAAGAATTACGATATTTAACTCCCTGGAAACCCACCTATTTATCTATTGATTATTTGAGGAAAGTGGCTGATGAGAAAGGAGATAGAATCGCTTTATTGATTTCTGATGCCGAAAAGATGGGTGTATGGGGAACAACTCACGAAATATGCTATATCGAGGGAAAGGGCCATCAGGATGGAGACAATGGTTACCCCTTTATTCCTGCTTTCTTTGAACAAATCATTAATAATGAATGGATTAAATCTATTACCCTTTCAGAATATATGGAAAGGATTCCAGCAAGAGGATTAGTCTATCTTCCTACCGCGAGTTATGATAAAATGGAAGAATGGGTCTTACTAACTCCCATCAGAAAGAGGTTTAAAAAAATTAGAAAACAATTAAAAGATAATCCAGAAACAGAAGATGAATATTTATTTCTGAAAGGAGGATTTTGGCGTTATTTCTTAGTAAAATACCCAGAATCAAATAATATGCATAAAAAAATGCTTTATGTACGTGAAAAATTAATTCAAATCGAAAATCAGCTAAACCAAGAAGAATTGAAAAAACATCAACTAAACATTGATGAAGCTTGGGACGAGATTTATAAAGCTCAGTGCAATGATAGTTATTGGCATGGATTATTCGGGGGAGTATATTTACAATTTTTACGTTTTTCGGTATATACTCATCTTATTAATGCTGAAAAAATTATTGACCAATTAAATTCAGAAATTGCAAAACTTCCAAATAAATACATTTCCATACTTCCTGTTGATTTTAATAAGGATAGTAAAATGGATATTATTATTGAATCTGATATCTTAAATTTGTATATTAATCCTTCTGATGGAGGAACTATTTTTGAATTAGATTTTAAACCAAAATCATATAACCTATTAAATACTTTAACAAGATGGCCTGAAGCCTATCATGAAAGTGAAAAAATAGAAAAGGAAGAATTAATGGTCGATAGGTTCAAAAGGAGTATGTTAAGGGTAAGAGTTTTGCATTGTGATGTTACTTTAGAGCAAATAGCGAAAGATAATTATGATGAATTGGGAACTTTTATTGATAATGAGTTTAAAGTAACTCGAAATGAAAAAAATGGTAAATCTGCCATTCTAGAATTAGAATGTACAGGAAATATTAAAGGTCCTGATTCAGAAGAGGTTTATCCTTGTACTATAAAAAAGGAAATCGTTGTAGAAGATAATAGAGTGGAAATCATTTTAAAGGGAAATATGGAAAAAATAGTAGGAAAAAAATTGAATATAGGGATTGATATCCCATTTTTCTTTAATGGTGATCCAAATAAGTTTACTTGGGAAAGTAATCAAGTTTTACTAGCAAATGATTATAATAATGAACTCTTAGCACCCTTTGAATATGAAGGACATCATTTAAAAGCATATGATGAATCTTATGATCTTTTCTTTGAATTTGAAATTGCTAGTAACTCAAAATCAGATTTAGATTCAATAAAGATTGGGAAATTCCCAATTATTGCATATGCATACACAGATGAGGGCTATAAGAAAATTTATCAGGGAATTAACGTCATCCCACAGTTTAAACTATCAAATAATTTTGAATATCATATTATCTTAAAAGTGCATTAATTCTCATATTAAAATCTTTAGTAAGTATACGTTGCTCTACTTTCACGAATAATTTATGTCGAATTTATGAAGCTTTAAATATACTTCCAGCATATTATCACTAAATAAAAATCTTTTAATTTTGGTTTTTATTATGGATTTTTACAAAAATGGCAAACGAAATGGCTTCAACTATACTGATAAATCTGCTAAACAAAATATTGAACATAATGAAGTAATAAAAAATATCCGTAAAAAATTAGTAGAAGAAAAATTTAAAAGAAAGTTTCAGAAATAAATTTCTCATTTTTAAAATATAAAATTCTAATTTTCTTTACCGATATTTAATTTATGGTTATTCTGGCCAACCAAATTTTCCTATAAGGCTTACGAACCTAACCCCAGTGATGTTCTCGGATTTAAACTCATCTCCCACTCTACGAATTATATAGAGATTCTGCCCCCATTCTCTAGATCCTGCGGGTATACAAAGTATACCACCATCTTTTAACTGTTTCTTATAGGGAGGTGGAACCTTTTTAGGTGATGCTGCTGTTACAAGAATTTTATCGTAAGGTGCTTCTTTGGAATACCCTAATGTGCCATCTCCATGAATTACAGTTACTCGATCTCCATAATTAGTATCTTCAAGACATTTCCGCGCTTTATCAGCTAATTTTTTATGGCGTTCAATGGTATATACATGACCAGGATTTGCTGAACCCTCAGGAGCTACAATCTCAGCACACAGAGCAGCATGATATCCCGAACCCGTTCCTATTTCTAATACATTATCTCCTTCTTTTAGTTCTAAGTATTCACACATCATGGCATTCATATGAGGAGCACTGATAGTTTGTCCTAAACCTATAGAAAGAGGAGAATCTATATAAGCTGATGATACTGCTCCTTGGGGTACAAATTTATGCCTAGGAACTTTAAGCATTGCTCTAATTACATTCGGGTCATTCAATATTTTACGATTTATTAGACTTTCAACCAAATACTTTCTTTTTTCCTCAAATTCCATTTAAAGTTGTCAGTCTCTTAATCTTTTAATTTAGAATCTTAACAAAAACCAATTGATTTATGTTATATAAATGATATAAATTTTATCTGTGATATTTTTTTTTAAGGATGTAGATTTTATCATTTTCTTCACAGTTATCAATTCTTAAATTGATTTTAACTGGATCGCTATACCGTTTTCTCGCAATACTTTTAATTTTTTCACCCTTAAAGATCATCTTATTTATTTTTTCAATTTGATATGTATTTTCTCCAATAATGATAATTTCATCTCCTAACTTTAATGGCACTTCTAAACTTTCTAACAAAACATTTGCAGTTTTGGAAACCGGATCAAATGATAGTACTTTCCCAATATAGTGTTTTTTATAAGGAGATATGTTTCCTCTTGTTTCTAACTCAATATCTTCTAGTGTAGGTTTATGAAAATAGAAACCAGTGTGAAATCCCCGATTGTACACTTTAGATAACCTTTCTAACCAATTGGTCACTTTTTGTTTAGTAAATGTCCCTTCAAAATAACTATCTATCGCCTCTCTATAACATTCAGATACGGTCTTAATATAAAGAGGATCTTTCATACGCCCTTCAATTTTGAAGGCGTCAATATGTGCTTCAATTAGCTTAGGAGTATATTCTATCATACAAAGATCTTTTGTATTTAAGAACATTAGCCCATCATATAGAAGTTCATTATTCTCATCATCTATTACTCTCCATTCTCTTCTACATGGTTGTACACAATTCCCCCGGTTTGCTGAATACTCCTCTGACTCACATAAACTAGCAGAGAGATAGCAGCGCCCTGAAATTGATGTGCACATTGAACCATGTACAAAACATTCAATTTCGGTGGTCTTTAGATGATGTTTTATGAGTTTAATCTGCTTTAAAGATAATTCTCGGGCTAAAATTATCCGCTCTGCTCCCAATTCTTCAAAAAATTTAGCTGATTCTGTATTTGATATATTTACCTGTGTTGATATATGGAAAGGTAATTTCAATTTTCTAGCAAACCTAATAGTTGCTAAGTCGTGAGTGATAATAGCATCTATGCCTCTTCTCTTTGCTACTTCTAGTAAATTTTCCAAATCTTGAAGTTCCGAGTCATAAATTAGAATATTTGTTAATAGGTACGCCTTAATTGAAGGATTTCTACTATGGCAATAATCTATTATATCTTTAAGGTCTTCTCTTAAAAAATTTTTAGCATTAGCGCGCATGTTATAATTTTGTACCCCAAAATATATTGCATCTGCTAAGCCTTCAATTATCCTCAATGAGTTCCAATCTTGTGCAGGAACAACTAATTCTGGTTTCATTAAATTCAAATTTTATTTAATTCTAATGAAAACATAGAAATTATTGAATAAAATTGTTATTAATCAAAATCTTATATTTCAATATTATATTTTAATAATTATTATAAATCTTTTTTATGAACTATTGGTGATTTGTTTCAAATGAAAGTTGTACTATTTAATGGGAGCCCAAGAAAAGAAGGAAATACTTATCATTGTTTGAATATTGTTATGGAGGAGCTGAAAAAAGAAGGAATCGAATTTGAATATTTTTGGATAGGAATGGAGAAGTTACAAGGTTGTACTGCTTGTTTAAAATGTATTGATAATGACGATCAAAGATGTGTGTTACCAGATGATAAAATGAATGAATACATTCAAGCAATGCTAGAGTCTGATGGAATAATCATTGGTTCTCCAACTTACTTTTCTAATTTATCAACGAATACAAAAGCATTAATAGAACGTGCTGGATATGCTACTGGAAGATTTTTAAGACATAAAGTAGGGGCTGCTGTAGTAGCTGTTAGACGTGCCGGTGCTAATCATGTCTTTTCAAGTATCAATTTTTTCTTTTTGATCAAAGAAATGATAGTAGTAGGAAGTACATATTGGAACCTGGGAATTGGAAAAACACCTGGTGAAGTGTTAGATGATGAAGAGGGTATTAAAACCTTCCAGAATCTAGGGAAAAATATAGCCCATGTACTTAAAAAACTAAAAAGTTAATTTTTTTTTCTTAAAACCATTTAATTTTTTTTTGTTTAAGAAGATTTTTTTATATCTCAATTAATTTAAATAGTAGTTTTTTTATGTATTTTAGAGATATAGCAGTTTTTCAAGGTTAAGGTTATTATTGGTATAAAAAATAAACTAGCAGGAAAAAGGGGTATTTAAATCAGACTTGAAACATTTAAAAAGAATTTTTTTACTTAATTTATTTCTATTGGTATTTATAATAGGGCTTTTTTCCCAAATTAACTACTCGAAAGCTCAAGTTGAGGGGGAATCTTTAACTCTTTCTGCTAATTTCGCAATGGAAGAATTTACTGAAAATTTTGATAAATTAGATAATATAACTTCAATTGAAGTCCCTCTACCCTCAAGCTCTTGGAACTTAACAAATTTACAGTTAAATTTCTCAAATATTAAACTACAACGTGAAATAAAACCAATTGAGGATCAGCATTATGGAGATTATGGAAATATTTATTATACGAATCCTTCCTGGAAAACTCATGGACTTGGAGTTCAAATAAATTTAACCGAAACCACTAGAATATTTGGGGCATATATTTATGGTTATAAAAGCCCTGAAACAACAGAAATTATACAAGTTCAAATACGAGGATATAATGATGCAGAAAAAAAACCAGATGATAATATATATGCTTTTACTAACATCAATGTTTCTTTAATTCCAGGATGGTATTTACAAATTTTTAATTCTTCAGTAGAACTTCCAAAAGGTAATTATTATTTAGTTTTATTTGGCATTGTTTCTGGAGGCACCGATTATTATTGGGCTTATAATGAAGATGATCCGAAAGATCCGAACCTTTATACATCAAAATATACAAATAATTGGAATACGGGAGTTCAAAATGCTCCTTATCTATACAAATTGATTCAGAAAGTAAATAGAAGTTATAATCCAGAAGAAATTAATATGACTGTCGAAATTAATGGGGGATCCTATGACGTTTTAAATTCTACAAGCCCGTACTCTGGAATTCTATCAATTAATGGATTAAATTGGAATGTAAACGATCCTAATATAAATATACCCTTAAAAAATGATTTAAATATTGAATTAAATTTTACACTTGACTACCATATTAAGCTTAAAAATTATCTCCCTTCTAATGCTACAGTTTTAATTGAAGCAGAAAAGGATAATATCTGGACTTTAACTCCAAAAATTACTAAATATTTCTGGAATTACTCTATAAGATTTCATTATCCTTCTAATTGGAATAATTTGATGATTTTTAGAGATGGAGTAAATGTTTCCTCTTTAATATATATTAACACATTTGAAAATTCAATTCTTATAACAAATAACACTATTATTAATGGAGCAGAATGGAATATTACTGCTACTTCTCCATTATTTAATTTTGAATTAGATATACGTCTTTATGAATATGGACCTGGTCAAGAATTAAGATTTTTAATAGATGAACCCGCAACATCAGGTACTTATACCTTAATCTTATATGATCCTGTTGATTTGCCAATTGACGATGCCCAAAAGACAATAACTCTACCGGCAGATACAAATCTATTTAACTATACGTTTAAAACACATCCGTTAGAAGGAGAATATCATGCATATGTTTACTTTTTCGATGGGATAAATGCAGGTGTAGAAACTGCTACATTCATTATGATTATTCCTTTTACAATTGATCCCTTAACATTATTTCTTATTATTTTCGCATTGGTAATAGGAATATCAGTTACCACCTCTATTGTTTTAGTCGTAAAAAAACATAAAAGGAAAGTTGAAGCTTACAAGGAAGAAATATTCAATAAATGCAGGGATATTTTAAATATAAA
>JBHLKA010000087.1:0-10949 GCA_048887145.1 Candidatus Hodarchaeota archaeon | reverse complement strand
ATGGCAATTCAATGGGGAAAAATGATCTTATACGGAATTCTCTCTGCTATATTTTATATCGCTGTTCCTCTTATTCTCTTTTATGTTCTTGAAACATTTAACATAATGACCTTTTCTGAGAGTTTTAGAACCTCCGTTCTTATATTTGGAATTATTGGAGTGGTAATTTCTATTCTTAGACATGCCTTTCCTGAAGATACATCGGCAAACCGTCTTATTAGATTTGGAATTACCGTCTATTCTGGAATTTTTCTCTTCTACATATTTGGAGGATTTGAACCTGGAAGGACTTTGGGAACTTATTCTATTGATTATTTTAGTCCAATGATCTCTGTCGAAGCTTTTTTGGGCTTACAATTAATTGCGTGGTTATTCTTAGGATCTACTATAATAAGAGGGTTGCAATATTTAATAGAAGCTATTGAATTACGTAAAAAGAAAGAATACAGAGTTACGGTTAAAAAGGAATTTAGAGTAAGCAAAATTTTTAAAGTGTTTGGAATACTCGCGAGTCTTGCAATTTTAGGATATTTTGGTAGTATTATATATAGTGGATATAATTTAGACTTTAATCTCCACACGCCAATTGCTCCTCCCGTTTATGATAATAACGGAACACCTGATCCCTCTGATGATTCGTTGAATCTTACTTTAACTTTTGATGTTGGCAATGCCGGTATATACGCCATAAGAAACGTTACATTAGACGCTGGATTATATACCGGAACCACTGATAATGCATCTGCTCTTCCTTGGTTTACAAAAATAGGCGGTTCTCCAAGTACATATCAAAAAACATTTCATTCATTTACTAACACAGTTAATCAAGATATAGTTATAAGTGTATTTCCTGCTTATATAGTTGGATTAAATACAACTATTGCTGAATTATTTCTTAAATTATCATTTTCAACAACATATGCAGGTATCTTTCTTGCTTTAAATGTATCACTCCCATTTTCCTGGTCACCTTAATTTTATTATCACTTTCTAAAACTTTTCTTTTTTTAATTTATTTTATTTATTGCTTTTAAATTAGCTCTATGGTAATTTTTTTGTTTATTTATTAAAAAAAGGATTAATCCTTAAGTTTCTAATGTAAAAATTTAAATAAAACTTAAGAGATACTAAATTTAAAGTTTCATTTGTGCAGAATTATTAAAAACTACGTCAAAAAGAAATGGAAATTCAATATTCTAAAATGACTCTTTATGGATCAATCAGAGCTATCTTCTATATAGCTATACCTCTCATTTTAATTACCATTCTTTCAGTTTATAACATCATTACATTCAGTCAAAGCTTTATTATTAGCCTCTTAATTATTGGTATTATTGGAGTGGGTTTAACAATCCTTAAACGCATGTTTCCAAAAGATACCATGACCAATCGTCTAATAGCTTTTGCAGTGGCTATTTATCAAGGCATTTATCTATTTTATATTTTTGGGGGCTTTACTCCTGGAGTAAAATTGGGTACTTATTATATTAATACAGTTCAGGCACAAGTTCTTTTAGGTCTTCAATTAATCGCTTGGATATTACTAGGAGTAGCAGTAGTTTCAGCCATTCAGCATTTAATTGAAGCTTTAGAGTTAAGAAAACAAAGAGAGTATCTTTTAAAAGGTAAAAAAGCTTTCAAATTAAGCAAATTGTTTAAGCAATTAGGATTATTGCTTAATCTATTTATGATCGGATATATCTTGAGTATAGTTATTAGTGGTTTAAGTCTTATTCTTGATATACATGAAATTAGACTAGAAGATATTGGATATAATACTGGAACAATTGATCCAATGGATGATACAATAAATATTACTGTTTCGTTTGATGTAAGGAATATGGGAATATATTCTGTCCGAGAAATTTTTCTTGATGTTGATATTTATACTGAGACTACTACAAATCCCGTTATACTTCCTTGGTATACAAAAATAGGAGAGGTTAATAATGTTTATTATGAGAAATTTAAGTCTCTATCAATAACCACCAATCAAGCTATAACAGTTGATATAATTCCTATCTATGTTCCAGGATTAGCTACCACAAATGCTACATTAAGATTAAAGATATCATTTAAAAGCTTATATGCTGGTATTTTAATTAATCTAAACACATCAATATTAACAGATTGGGTTGCCCTTATCTGATTCTTACAAAAGCCTTTTTTTATTATGCCTTTTTCATCAAGCTTTTAGTTTGATTAATAACTTATAGACGTTTATTTTAAATTCTTTAATATTGTTAGATTAAATATGACTGAAGAAGAACCTCCAAGACCAAAAGGATTACCCGTTGGTTCTAAAGCACCTTCATTTGATACTATTGATATTTATGAGAATAATATAAGTTTAGATAAATTATTAGAGATATACGATGGTGTACTCATTGATTTTTTTCGGGGAAACTGGTGAAATCATTGTAAAACTCACTTAAGTGTTCTTACGGAATTTAAATTCGAATTTGAAAAACGGAATGTGAAGGTGATATCCATAGCAAGTGATAGTCCAAGGCTTTTGAAAAATTTTAAAGAAGACAATAATTTTAATATAGATATTATATCTGACCGAAAAACCAAAATTATTAAGGATTATGATGTTTATTGGTTTGCTCCTGGTGGTGCTAAATCCATGAAAGTAAAACAAGCAGTTCCCAGTAAATTTTTGATCAATAAAAACAGAGAAATAGTTTGGACTTATATTGGTAAGGATAAAACGGATAGACCTTCAATAGAGTTAATGAAAAAAATAATAGATGAAAGACTTTAAAATCCCTACAAGAATGATTTGAACATAGAAAAGTTAGATGCTCAAAGACTACCTAGCAAAGGTAAGGGATTTTTTTTAATTATTTTTTAATTAACTATCATAGTACTTATAAAATCCTTTTCCTGTTTTTCTTCCCAAATCTCCTCTATCAATCATATCCTTGAGTTCTTGAGGCGGTTTATCATTTGGGTCACCACTTTCCTTATAATAAGACATCTCTACATCATATGTAATATCCAAACCAACATTGTCCATAATTTCAAATGGTCCAATACCCATCTTGGTAAAAATTTTCCATGCTTTATCAATTGTTTCAATATCTGCAACACCTTCAGCCCACATTTTTAAGCAATCCTTCTTAACTGATCTCCACATTCTGTTAAATACAAATCCAAAACTTTCTTTTTTCAAAATTATTGGAGTTATATCAATGCTTTGAACAAAATTAACACCCCTTTCAAAGGTGTCATTTGAGGTCTCTGTACCTTTCATTATATCTGCCATTGGTAAGGCATATAAGTTATAAAAATGAATATTTAATACTTTTTCTTTTCTATCTACGGCACTTTCTATTCTCGAAACTGGAAATGATGAACTATTAGTAGCGATAATAGCATGAGATGGAGCTGCTTTATCTATTTGAGAAAATATCTCTTTTTTTAATTCCAACTTTTCTGGCACAGCTTCTATAATTAGATCAGCATCTTTAACTGCTTCAGCAAGAATGCTATGAAGTGATACCTCTCCAGAGATGCCTTTCATTTTTTTCTTTCTATTCATTCTACTTACGAACTTCTCTAAAAAATCTCTAACTATATCATAAACGCGTACAGAATATCCACTCATAGCGGTTCGTTCTATTATTTGCTGACCCATTGTACCAGCTCCTACTATAGCTACATTATTAATTTTTTTAACCATCTTATATCTACCAAATGTCCCAAAAATATACAATAGCTTTATATAATAAATAAACCTCAATTTATATTAAATCTACATCCTCGATTTAAGAAAAAGAGTTTGTAATAAAATGGAGGTTAATACAATAAGAAACGTATTGGTTGTTGGTGCTGGCACTATGGGTCATGCTATTGCCCAGGTTTATGCACAACATGGCTTTGATGTGTTTTTAATTGATTTAGACCAAAAGAAGTTAGATCATGCCATCACATTGATAAAATCTAATTTAGAATTGTTGTTAGAACATAATAAATTAAAAGAAGAGATGAACTCAATAATTAATCGTATTCATACGTCTACAAAAATTGAGGGAATTGCATCTAATGCAGACTTAGCTATCGAAGCTGTAAATGAAGTTCCCGAAATAAAGAGGAGAGTATTCAAAGAATTAGATAATCTCTGTGCTCAAGATACGATTTTAGTAAGCAATACTTCTGGATTAAATATTTTTGAAATTGCTGATGTTAGGTATCCTCAAAGATTAATTATACATCATTGGTTTTGTCCAGCATACATAATGCCATCGGTAGAGATTGTACCCGGTCCGAGTACATCCTCAGAAATAATAGATTTGTCGGTTCGATTAATGAAAAGACTTGGTAAAAAACCAATTTTATTAAGTGAATATGTTGATAATTTTATTGTTAATCGAATTCAGAGAGTGATTATGGTAGAAGCATGGGAAATAATTCAAAAAGGTTGGGCCACACCTGAGCAAATAGATTATGCTGTAAAAACTGTTTTAGGGGTAAGACTTCCAGTGCAAGGAATAGTACAATCCCAAGATTTTACAGGACTTGATTTAATTTTAGATAAGCAAAAAGAATTTAGGGCAAATGAACTTTATCCTCAAATCCAAGAATTGGTTGAACAAGGAAATTTAGGGGTGAAATCTGGTAAAGGTTTTTATGATTATGGAGATAGAACAGAATTAGAAGTTCTGAGAAAAAGAGATGAACTCTGTTTGAAAATGCTTGATTATCTTGAACAGTTAAGTTTATTCGACCCTCTCTAAAGTATTGATCAAAAGATTATTCTACTTTTTTAACCATTTCTTCTTTATATCCAGTTATCACTTTAATCAAACCCTTAAATAAATTATCAATTTCAGAATCTCCTGTATCAACTCGTAGATATTCTAAATTTCTTATTTTTTCTTTCGTTGAAATGATTATTATATTCTCCTTTCCAACCCTTTTTATTACTGGAGGTGTAAATTGCTTATTTCCTCTTCCAAAAATAAAGCCTTGGCCTCCAATTGGAGTAAGCACCATTTTAACTTTCTCATGTTTTTCTAATAAATCTAAAATTGCCTTTTCATTTAAATCAGCACCGATAAATTTTTTGTTATATATTGCATCAACTCCAAGCAGAGTTTTGTTTAACTTTAATTGATCTGTAATTGATTTGACTGTTGTTCCGGGACCTAGCAAATATAGAGTATTATCTTCAATATTTTCAATTACATCTAAAGCGATTTCATATTTGTTTTCTTCAACTGAATTTCCCATTATAGAACTATCTTTACATGATTGGATTAATTTTCGTATTTTGGGCACTTTTAAAAACCCGTATAATTTTGAATCTAATCTTCCTTGACGAAATGATTCTTCATTTATATCTAAAACTTCTCTCTCTTCAGTTTCTATATTTTCCATTAAGAAAGCTTCTAAAAGTTGAGCAGCAGCTCTGGGATTTAGCGCAAATACAGAACTGAACATTTTTACGCCTGATGGGATTGCAATAACTGGCTTCTTCATGTCAATCGCATCGTATATATCTCTAGCAGTGCCATCTCCTCCGCAAAAAATTAACAGTTCGATACTTCTTTCTAGCATAGTTTTTGCTATTCTAATTGTATCTTCTGAGGTTGTTTCAATCCCGATTTCACCAACTATTTCAAACGTATATCTATGGTTTTTAATAAGATCCTCTCCCATTTTTCCAGGAGCTACTAAGAAATTAATTTTCTCATGCACCAGACTAGAGAAAAATTGCTTCATTCGAGAAGGAGCTACAGGAATAGCTCCCATTTTTAAAGCTTGTATATAAATGTCTCCATCTGTACCCTTTAATCCTACACTGCCTCCCATTCCGGCGATTGGATTAACAATTAATCCTACTTTCTTCATGATAAATTAAAGTTTTTAAATAAAATGAATAAAAAATTTTGACATTTATTTCTTTATAGGGACTTCTATAATTTTTTCTTCCTTCTTCTTAACTTTACGGGTCCATGTATCAGGATTATAACCCTCTTTTGCCAAATAATTCATTAGAGAATTCACTTTGGGATTAATTCTAACGTCTAATACTGCTGGCTTCCCCGAATCATAAGCACGCTGCAATGCTGGTCGAATCTCATTTGGATCAGTTATTAATTCTCCGTAACAATCAAATGCTTCTGCGTATTTGTCGTATCGAGTCTCACTAGACAATGATGTCCCTAATCCAAAGAATTTTTTACCATGTGACATTTTTTGCCCTCTTGCTACCATTCCCCATAGCCTATCATTACTTATAACGACAACAAATGGCAAATTAAATCTACGAGCCGTTTCTATCTCTTTTCCATTGAATAAAAATGATCCATCACCTGTTAATATTAAAACCTTCTTGTCAGGGAAGGCATATTTGGTTGCGATAGCCATTGGAACACCACCACCAAGATGCTGAATTCCTAATCCTCCTGAAAAGTAAACTGAATTGGGATGATAAGCTTTTAGATATGTAAGTCCCCATATTGTTGTATCTCCCCCATCAAGTATAATATAACTATCCTCAGGCATAAAATCTCTAACTTCTTTTACTAAGCGCTGAGGTTGAATTGGAACTTTATCTGAAGATCCCTCCTTTTCAATTCGGTCATAAAACTTTTTAAGTTCCTGTTGAACTGTATTAACCCAAGGTATAGGTGTTCTTGATTTATTATTCAATTTACTCTTGGCAATTTGAACCATTTGTGTAAGAACTCCTTTTACATCACCAATTATTGGTATATCTATCCCTCTATTTCTTCCTATTTCTTCAGCGTTGATATCTACTTGAATAATTTTTGCCTCATCTGAGAAGTATGGCATGTACCCATAAAAAAATAATTCTGTTATACGGGATCCCAAAATTAACGCTACATCTACATTTTGAAGTAAAACTGTACCTGGACCATCTAATGGACTTGCTATTCCGAAATATAACGGATGATCTGCTGGAAATGACCCCAGACCAAATCCCCATGTTCCCACTGGTATTTGTATTAATTCAGCAAATTCTAATAATTCATTGCTGGCACCTGAAAAGCTTGTTCCGGTACCTGCTATAATTAATGGACGCTCTGCGTTCAAAAGTAAATCAATCGCTTTAGAAACTTGAAATTCATTTCCATATGGACCATAAAAAGCACGAAGTTTTTCAACAGGTTGGAATGCTCGCTGAACTATATCTAATTCATCATCGCATTCTTTTAACATTATATCAAATGGAATTAATAATAAAACTGGTCCTGGTTTTCCTGTCGATGCTATTCTAAAAGCCATATTAATATATTCTGGTATTCTTGCTGTTTCATAGCAATACCCCGTCCATTTAGTAACTGGACGGAAAGCAGGAGCTACATCAATCTCATTTTGAGCCAATTTCTCAAAATCCATCATTGCTGTTGAAGTACAAATAGCAACTAAAGGAATACTCGCATCATAAGCAATAGGAAGAGCTGGGAATAAATCTGTAATGCCTGGTCCCGATTGTACTGAACAAACACCTGTTTCTTTAGTAGCAAGATAATATCCTATTGCAGCATGTCCTGTTGCCTGTTCATGTCGAAAATCTATAATGTCGATTCCAGCTTCTGTACAAGATTCATCTTTACAATAATTATAAATGGTACGATTATCTCCGCAGAGGGTAAAAAGTACACGAATACCTTGATTATCAAGAGCTCTTACAGTTAATTGAGCTCCATTAACTAAAACCATTGTTTTATCCTCCTAAATTTTTTATAAAAATAATTTTGATATAATTTTTGATCTATAATCTTATAAAAATTACCTAAGTTATAAGGCGTATTAGAAATAAATACTTGCCTTTTCATTTCTCTTTTCTTCTATAGTTTCAGCTTACTCTATAATTTGTTTTTATATAATCAATTAAAATAAAATATAAATAAAAAAATGACAAAGTGATACAATATAGTAAATTTGAAGAATGATAAAAATGGCACAAAATTTTGAATTTAATTTAGGAAATTTAAAAATAGACCAATTAAGTTTTGTTTATAAGGACATTAAAAAACAAGTTGAAATCATGGAAACTACATATGGAGTTCCTAAGTTTGCGCAAATGGAGAATATAACTCATCAAGATGCCACCTATCGTGGTAAAGAAGTAACAATAATTGTAGATTATGCGTTTAGTCGTTTCCTTAATGTACAAATTGAATTGCAGCAATGGAGGAGTGGAGATAGCCTTTTTAAGAAATTCATAGATCAAGGAAAAGAAGGACTTCATAGCATAGGTGTGTATGTGGATGACTTGGAAGCATATATAGAAGAATTCAAGAAAAAAGGTATAGAAATACTACAAACTGGTCAAGTTGGTAAACAAAAATTTGTTTATTTAGACACTGAAAAAACGTTTGGCGTTTTATTAGAAATATCTACGACAGTCAAACGTCGAAAAAAGAAATAAGAAGCCTTTTAACTCTTTATAAATAATTATTTTATTTTTTCAAAGAATTCATTTTAAATTAAAAAAAAGGAAATTAAATTTTTCTCCCTGTTTTTCTCCTTGCTCTTTTGTAAAGTCTATCTATTGTAGCACGAATATCATCGGGATTTTCTCTCATCGATTTTAGTTGAATTGCTGCCTCACCTGGTAATATTTCAAAGCGTTCTTCTAAAATACCTTTAATAAATTCGTCAGCTACTTCTTCAGCAGTCATTACTGTACCTACCTCTGAAATAATTTTGCATTCAGGTGGTTTAAGTTTATTTTCTTCAGCAAAACCAGGAGTATCGGTATCAACAGGAAACAAGACTGAAACTTTGATATTATAAGGCAATAATTCGTGTCGTAAAATTTCAGCTAAGCCAAAAAGAGCGAATTTAGTGGGAGTATATGTTGCATACCCCATAATTCCCAAAAATCCATTAACTGAAGATGTGAAAGTTATGTATCCATTTTTTGTGTCCATAAAGTATGGTAAAATAATGAGGGTTGGAACTAGCTGCCCATAGTAGTTCACATTCATATTATTCTTGAAATCTTCAAGGGTTAATTTTTCAAGATATTGGACATAAGAATAGCCTACAAAATTTAATAGATAATCTGGAACTTTATGTTTATTAATAACGTCCGTTACAAGTGGTTTTAATTTATTCAAATCTGTAGCATCACAAGCAATAATCTCGACAAACTGTAAATCATCTGATTTTAACTTATTACACTCATCTTGAATTTCTTTTAATGCATCCATACCCCTTGCAATGATACATACACTTCCACCTAATTCGACAAACAACTTTGCTGTTGCCTTCCCCATTCCTTTGGAACCACCAGGAATTACCGCGAACTTTTCTTTAAAGGGTTTTTGAGCTATTGATTCTTCACTCGCCATTTTTATCAATTATGTTTATTTTTAAATTAATTTAAAACTTGATATTAAGGACTCTAATATTCTGTTTTCATATAGTTTGGGGGAGCTCCTACCTCTGCAATTCCACCATCAATAGGAAAATTATGACCTGTTATAAAGTTAGATGCTGGTGATGCAAGAAAGCTGACAATATTTACTACATCTTCAACAGTTCCATATCTATTTAGCGGAGTTTTAACATTACCTTCATCAATATGCGATCTTAATACTTGTTCATTAAGATACATTGGAGTGATATGCATACCTGGTGAAATACTATTTACAGTAATCTTTGGGGCTAGTGTTTTTGCAAGTAATTGCATTAATGCGATAATACCAGCTTTACTAATGCTATAAACAGGAATTGCCGTATCTACAACCATTCCTGCGATAGAAGCAGTATGTATTATTTTCCCAGCTAAAGGTTCGAATTTTTGACGTCTCATCTTTAAACTAATATATTTTGAGACCAACCATTGCCCTTTAAGATTGACATCCATGATTTTATCATAATGTTCCTCTTTTCTTTTAATAATATCTATAAAAAAATGAGTAGCAATTCCTGCATTATTAAATAATACATAGACGTTATCTAATTCATTAAAAGCTTGTTTAGCCATTGCTTGGACTTGATCAGATTTAGAAACATCACATACTATAGGAATTACTTTTTGTCCACTCTTCTGAGCAATCAATTTAGCTGTTTCTTCTAATAGTTCTTCGTTAATGTCGACTAAAATTAGATCTGCACCGTAATCTGCAAAAGCATAAGCAACTCCTTTACCAAAACCAGAAGCCCCTCCTGTAATTAAAGCACCTTTTCCTTCAAGAATTTTTTCAAACATTTTCTTATCAATATTTTCAATGTTTATTATATTTATACTATGTTAAGATGGTATTTATAGTTAAAAAAAGTAGATATGGAATCTTAGAACCTATAAAAGAAAATCATTTCAAAACAAATTGAAAAAGATATCTTCTTAAATAAAATATTAAATAGAATCAATCTTAAAAAGTTATTAAGTGTAATTAATTAGACTTAATAAAGAGATATCCAAATTTCTTTAATGAAAATTTATTTGAATTAGAATAATGGAGGTGTTAAGTCAATTTTTATTGACTATAATAGTCCTAAATCATTGCTAGAAAGAGCAGGTCGAGTTGTGAATTCCATAATAAAAAGTTTAGAAGATATTGACCTTGAGAAAAAGAAAAGGATAATGGAAAAATGCGGAGAGGCATGTGCGTTAGATGGTAGTTTAAAAATTGCTCAGAAGATTGCTAAAGAAACAACTGATCTAAGAGAAATTATCCAAAAAGTAAATGAACTAATACCTTGGTGTGGTAAATGGATTTTAAGAGATAATCAAATAATTTCAAAATGTACCGATTGTGGATGTCCATTAATAAGAAATAAGGTTGTAGCTCTTAATTCTACATTTTGTTATTGTTCATTAGGATGGGTAAGAATAATTTTTGAAACCTTATTAAAAAAATCGATAGAAGTAAAGCTAACAAAATCTATAGGTTTTGGAGATAAGGTTTGTGAATTTGTCATAAATTTTTAATTAAAAATTAAAATAAAGGCATAAT
>JBHLKA010000086.1:0-11224 GCA_048887145.1 Candidatus Hodarchaeota archaeon | reverse complement strand
TTTTATCCTGGAAGTGTTGCAATTACAATTGGAACATATGGCTGTAATTTTAGCTGTTTTTGGTGCCAAAATTATCATATTTCACATCCTAACGGAGATATTTGTAATATAGTAAGAAATTCAAAAGATTATTTAACTCCAGAAGAATTAATCAAAATAGCAAAAAATAATAATTGCCAAGGCACTTCAATTTCTTTCAATGAACCCACATTACTTTTTGAATACTCATTAGAGGTCTTTAAATTAGCTAAAAAGGAAGGGCTTTACAACACTTATGTTACTAATGGATATATGACTGAAAAGGTATTAGAGGATTTAATCAAAAATGGTTTAGATGCAATGAATATAGATATAAAAGGAGAAGCAGATATGGTCAAAAAATACTGTGGAGCAGATGTAGAAAAAGTATGGAGAAATGCAAAAATAGCTAAAGAATCTGGTGTTCATGTCGAAATTACAACTTTATTAATTGAGAACTTAAATACCAACCAAGAAATAATAAAACGCATCTCACAGAGGATTTTGAATAATTTAGGGGATGATACGCCATTTCATTTAACGCGGTTTTTTCCGCATTATAAATCCAATGAACATGGACTCTTTGATCCTACTCCTAAAAAGTTTTTATCTCAATCTTATGAGACATCAAGAGAAGTTGGATTAAAATTTGTTTATTTAGGAAACTTACCTTTTTCAAAATATGATAATACTTATTGTACTAATTGTTCAAAATTAGTTATTGAGAGATCAAGATTAGGAGTTAGCAAGTTATTTTTGGATAATCATGGAAATTGTAAGTATTGTGGAGCTTCCATATGCAAAGTTTGACAACTCAATAAATGGTGAGTGAAAACTCTTAATAAATTCATTGATTTATTTAAACATTATGAGCGAAAAATTTGCTGAAGTTAATGGAATAAATATCTGCTATGAAATCCTTGGTGAAGGATATCCTTTAATTTTAATTCATGGTTATGGTGGAACAAAAGAAACTTGGTTTGTAATGAAAAAAAGTTTAAGTAAACATTTTAAGCTAATCCTTTTTGATAATCGTACTGCTGGTAAATCTGATCATCTGAATGAACCAATTACTATGCAGATGTTTGCAGATGATGTAAAAGGATTAATGGATTACCTCAATATAAGGAAGGCGCACATTGGAGGAGAATCTCTTGGGGGTATGATCGCACAACAATTTGTGTTAAGTTATCCAGGGAGGGTTAATAAGTTGATATTAATTAATACACATTATTCGGGTGTAATGGGCGAAATTATCAAAAGAACAGTTATTCAAAATTTTGAATCTGGAAAATTAAATCCAGAAGAGGCTTTCTGGGAGAGAGCAAAATTTGGATTTCATATAGATTTTAGAAAACAATTACAAGCAAACCCTAGAAAAAAATTCCTTGATACTTTTACAGTTCAAGATTTAATTAGAATGGATTTGGAAAACCCTTTAACTATTAATGATTTAGAAAACCAAGCTTATGATCTCAAAAGTTTTAATACTTTAGATAGAATAACTGAAATAAAAAACCCTACTCTCTTAATTGCGGCTTCACATGATCGAATACTCCCCAATTCACAAATGAAGGAAATGCATGAAAAAATTTCTAATAGCACTCTTAAAATTCTTCATAAAGCAGGTCATTTCTCAACTACTTCTAGAGCCCCTGAAATAGTCAAATTAATTTTAGATTTTTTAAGAAATTAAATATAAATCAATGCTTTTACTTATGACAGAAGCTTTTGCTAATGTGAATGGAATAAAAATTTGCTACGAAATCCATGGTAAAGGATATCCAGTTATTTTAGTGCATGGTTTTGGCTCTAGAAAGGAAAGTTGGATGGGACAATTCCCAATTTTAAGTCAAAATTACAAAGTAATTAGATTTGATAATAGAGGTGCAGGAAAATCTGACCGTCCAGATATGCCTTATACAATGGAGATATTTGTTGAAGATATTAGAGCTATCATGGACTTTCTGGATATTAGCAGGGCTCATCTTTTAGGATTTTCATTAGGCGGAACCATTTTACAACATTTCACATTAAAATATCCAGAAAGAGTTAACAAACTTGTTCTAATTAATTCAATAGCAAAAATACCAGAAGGATATGGCCCAGATATGTTTATAAATTCTCATCTTAAAGGACTGGAACTAATAAAAGTAGATCCTGTAAAAGCGTTTTGGCATGGAGCAAAAACAGGATTTTATGTTAAATTTAGAAAAGAAATGGAATCGAATCCCAAAAAGAAATTCTACAATTTGTGGTCAGTAGAGGATCTAATTAATTATTATAAAACCCTTTCACCAACACCTCAAGATATAAAAAATCTCGCTTATGCACTTACAACAATTAAAGCTTTTGAAAAATTAAGTGAGATTAAATGCAAAACTTTAGTTTTAACAGCTTCTCATGATAGATTGGTGCCAAAATCCGTAATGTATGAGATTCATAAAAAAATACCTAATAGCATTTTTAAAGTGATAGATAAAGCTGGACATGAATCTCCAAAAGAAAGAGCTCCAGAAGTAAATAGAGCAATTTTAAATTTCCTTGAAAATTAGAATCTTAAATTGATAAAAGAAACTTTTATTATTATAGAAAAATTGTAATTATTTAAATAAATTAAGGGAATTATATTGATCGAAGCATTTGCTGATGTAAATGGAATAAAGCTATGTTACGAAGAGAGGGGAGAAGGAGATCCTGTTCTATTAGTTCACGGGTTTGGTGGTAACAAGGAAGGATGGATCGCCCAATGGATACCTTTATCGGAACACTTTCGTGTGATTAGATTTGACAATAGGAATGGAGGTTGTTCTGATCGCCCAAATCAACCAAATACATCTGAACTGCTTGCTGATGATGTCAGTGCTCTAATGGATTACCTTAATTTAGAGAGAACTCATGTTATTGGATGGTCTATGGGGGGGATAATTGTTCAAAATTTTGCAAAAAAATATCCAAACCGAATAAATAAACTCATATTAATTAATACCGTAATGGGTGCTCCAGATAATCATAGTATTGAGATTATAAAAACTAATCATTTAAAAGAATTAGAGGAAAGAAAAATAGATCCCGTCAAGACTTTTTGGAAAAGTGCACGATTAGGTTATTATATTAAGTTCAGAAAAGAAATGGAAGCCAATCCTAAGAAGAAATTTTATGGACTTTGGTCAGTGGAAGATTTAATACAAAATGAAAATTTAAATCCTCCAACACCTCAAGATATAATAAATCAATCAAGAGCTCTCCTCCAAACAATCACCATTAAAGATTTAAAACAAATTAAAAACCCTACTTTATTAATTACTTCTTCTCATGATAGATTAACATCTAGCAAATCAATGATTGAAATGCATCAAGCAATGCCAAATAGCACTTTAAAAGTGATTGAAAAAGCAGGACATAATTCTCCAGTTTCAAAAGCTCCTGAAGTCAATGAAGCAATAATTAACTTTCTAAAGAGTTAACATAAATTTAGGGTAATTTAATATGACAGAAGCTTTTGTTAAAGTAAATGGTATTAAAATTTGTTATGAGATTCTTGGTGAAGGTTCTCCTGTTATTTTAGTGCATGGTTTTGGTGATAAAAAAGAACACTGGCGTGCTCAGGTTGGAGATTTATCAAAATATTTTAAAGTAATTAGATTTGATAACCGAGGCGCAGGAAAATCGGAAAGACCTGATGGGCCCTATTCAATGGAACTTTACGCAGATGATATTAATGCATTAATGAATTATTTGGAAATTGAAAGAGCTCATATTATAGGACATTCATTAGGGGGTATGATAGTACAAAACTTTATTCTTAAATATCCACATAGGACTAAAAAGGTAATTTTAATAAATACTCTCTCAGGAATAACCCTACCTGGAGTTCCTAATGAAAAAGGTATAGAAATGTACAGAAAAAACGCCATAACTAGACTTAAAGAACTGATGAAAGATCCACTTAATAAATATTTAGAAGGCGCAAAAAGAAGCTATTCTCGCTTATTTTGGAAATTAATGGTGGAGAATCCCAAAAGAAAATTTCATGGGATATGGTCGGTTGAGGATTTAGTACAAGAAAAGTTGAACAATCCTACCACAGTAAAAGATATAAATAATCAAGTTAAAGCTCTTAAAACGCATAATGTTTATGATAAATTGCCTTCAATCAAAAATGAAGTTCTTATTCTGGCAGCAGAAAAAGATAAATCTTGTACCACGAATATGAATGAAAAAACCCATGAGCTTATCCCAAATAGTAAATTAGTAGTAATTGAAAAAGCAGCTCATCAATCTATTTTAGAAAAAGCTCCAGAAATTAATAAACTGATAATTGAATTTTTAAAAAATTAGAAAAGCTATATATTTGACAGAATCTTATGCAATTGTAAATGGAATAAAAATTTGTTATAAGATCCATGGAGAGGGATATCCAGTTGTTCTAATTCATGGTTTTGGGTTACATAAAGAGTTTTGGATTGCTCAGATCTCTGAATTAGCAAAATATTTTAAAGTAATATCTTTAGATAATAGGGGATCTGGGAAATCAGATCATCCAAAAGAGCCCTACAAGTTAGAAACTCTTGCTAATGATGTTAATTGCCTTTTGGATGTATTGGGTATTCAAAAGGCTCATATAATTGGATGGGCGACTGGAGCAATGATCGCCCAATATTTAGTAATACTGTATCCTATGCGTGTAAATAAAGTTGTGCTCATTGCAGCTCTTACAAAACTTCCCGTAGATAAATCTGGGCTTGAAATATTTAAGAATAGTCAATTAATGTTTCATAAAGAGAAACTGAAGGATCCTGAAAATGCCTTTTTCACAAAAATGAAACAAAGATTTTCTCGAAAGTTTTATAAACGATTGGTACAAGAACCAGGGGAAAAATTTCATGGAATCTTTACTACAAGTGATTTAATGGACCTTGTTTTTAAAGATTCTTCACAACCTCATGATATTGAAAATAGAATTAATGCCATAGCAGGCTTAAATACAATTGATCAAATACACGGAATAGAAAATGAAGTTTTAGTACTTGCTGCAGAAAAGGATAGAATATCTCCAAAAAGTGTAAGTATAGAGTTAAATAACAAATTAAAGAGAAGTAAACTGATTGTGTTTGATGGAGGTCATTATTTTCCGTTAGAAAATGCTCCAGAAGTTAATAAGTATATTATAGACTTTTTAATTAACTAAGTTTTATTTTAAGAGATTCTTTCTTATTAATGAATAATTAGTATATTTAGTTTGATGATAATTATGGGTGAATTGTTTGTTGATGTTAATGGAATTAAAATATGTTATGAGATATTTGGCAAAGGAGAACCGTTCATTTTGTTACATGGTTTTGCTATGTACAAAGAATTCTGGATCACTCAAGTAAAAGGATTATCTGATAATTTTAAGCTTATAACTCTTGATCTTCGAGGCTGTGGAAATTCAAGTCATCCAAAAGAAGCTTTTAACATGGAAACTATTGCAGATGATGTTAAATATCTTATGGATTATTTGAAAATAGAAAAGGCACATCTTACTGGACATTCCTTTGGAGGAATGGTTGCTCAACATTTCGCATTGAAATATCCAAATAGATTAGACAAATTAATTTTAATGGCGACATTTCCAAATCTACCATTAGATAAATCTGGACTTGAAATGTATAAAAGAAGTCAATTAGAAAATTATAAAGCTAAAGAAAAAGATTTTTCTAAAGCCTTCTATGATAAGATGAAACAAAGATTCACTCGAAGCTTTTACAAAGAAATGGTTGAAAATCCATCAAAGGAATTTCATGGTCTCTTTTCAACAGAAAATCTAATCGAGTTTGAGAAGTCTAAAGGGACATCAAAACCTCAAGACATCCTAAATCAAATAGAAGCTATTGTTAAACATAATACAGTGGATAAACTCCATAAAATTAAAAATGAAGTACTAATCCTTGCGGGAGAGAAAGATAGAATTGTATCAAAAATAGCTAGTAGTGTACTTCAAGATAAAATCCCAAATAGCATCTTAAAAATACTTGAAGGAAGCCATTTTTTTCCTTTAGAACAGGCTCCTGAAGTTAATAAGATAATAATTGATTTTCTAATGAAATAAAGTCTTAACTCAATAGGTTCGTTAAAAGCAAATCTAAAGCATATAGAATAGGAGTTTTGTACTAAGCAGTTTTAATTACATTTCGGAAGCTAATTCTTGGTTAATTAATCTGTGCTTTTTCAATTCCATTTTTTTAAAACCCATTAGAAAAGGAACTAAGGCTATTGAACCAATTACAAAACTTAAGAAGTAAGGAGCAAAAAAATCAAGCATTAATGTGCCAATTAAAGGTCCTATAATTTGAGCAAAACTATCTAATCCAGATGAATAACCATTAATTTTACCTTGTTCTCTTGGTGATACGGATTGACTTATTTTGCTATTCAATGGTCCTCGTGTCAGAGAGGCGGCAAAACTAATAAATAATATTAGGATAAAAAACATGATAACAGAAACAGAAAAACCCACAATAAAAAATGAGACTAGAAATATACCTAAACCAACTAAGATGGCGTTATTTTCTCCTAATTTATTGATAGCAGGCTTAAATAGAGTAAATCTTATTACAGCCCGAAATATGCCAGAGATCATCATTAAAGTCCCAATTTCATAAGATACAAGTCCAAACACACCTTCAGCAAAAAATGATAAGGAAGCCATTGCAATCATGAATGAAGCAGTATGAAAACCAAATAATATTAAATAAAACATAGCAGCTTTATTTTTTCTAATTTTAATTACCACCTTTCCTTTCATTTCATGAAATTGTTGACGTCTCGATTTAGACCAAGTCTCTTCTAAAATAAAAATGGTTATTATTATAGTAAAAATAGAAAGTCCGGCAGCGAATAAACCTGGAAGTAGAATTCCACCAATAAAATATAGAGTACCTCCTAAACCTGGTCCAATAAGAGAAGCTAATACATGTGCAACACCTATATTTGCCATTTGAATGCTTCTGTCTTTAGGTGGCACTTCATCACCAATAATTGCTTTTGCAATTGGAAAATTACCACCAAAAACTCCATCGACTATACGTGATATAATAATCATCCAAATTGAGTTAGAAAAAGCTAGCAATAAAAATCCTGCAAAAGTACCAAATTGTGAAATTAAAAGTAGGGGTTTTCTACCGAATCTGTCGCTTAATTTTCCTAATATTGGCCCAAAAATAAATGAAAACATAGCATTTACAGAGAGAATAATTCCCATTGGAAATATTTCTATATTAAAATCTCTAGCAATATAAGGTGCCATTGGTAAAATCATGGAGAATCCAATAATATCGATAAAAACGGCAATCCAGAGTGGAGTTAGCATTCGATATTTGAAAATCTTTCTGTTATTTGATGATTTAACGCTATTTGGAGTTTTTTCAATCATAGGTTTTAATCCAAAATTGGTTGATAATATTTTCTAAGGTAAATACATAGAATATTAAATAAAATTGATTTTAATCTAAAAGATTTTTGATTATAAAAATTTAAGAATAAAGAAACAATTGATTTAATCTAATTTTATAATATGTTTTTGAGTAGCAAAAACTATTCCCTCTTCATCAATATTACCGCTATCAGTTTTTATTTTATATGGTTTAATTGATAATTTTAAGTTATCTTTCTCTGTTGTCCAACATGCCAAAACCAACACATTTTCTTTTTTTAATAAATTATCCATTATGTAAAAATCATGTTGTGGACCATAAGCACCCCAATAATTACCAATATAAAGCCCATTTAAAAATATATGAACATTGTGTTTACCTTCGATATGTAATCTTAGGGGTATTCTTATTTTTTCATTTATTTTCCAATTAAAAATAGTTTTATACCAGATTATTTGGTCGTTGGGTGTTACAGTTGGTTGATGATTGATTTCTTTCCACTCCTTACCTTCACCAAGTTGAAAACCAAATTTTTCTCCTGGAAGTCCGGAAGTATTGTATGATTGCTTTATTTTAGTTACATCAATTCCAGAGATATACCAACTTTCTGAAGTAAGTAGTGTAGAAAATTCCACAGCTAAAATTCCTCTAGGATTTCTAAGATCGTCCGCAACGAAGAAATTTTTGTTTTGACCTAAATTTTCTGTTAAAATGAATAAAATATTTTTATCACTTTTAATAAATTTAGTTAAATCGTAAATTTCCCCACCTTTATCTGGAGGATCTATACCCATCATGGCTCCAGGTTGCATAGAATTTATACTATAGGTATTATGGCCACCAATAAATTGATTATTTAGCCAAATTGCAGTTTTATGTCTTGAATTAATCTTAACAGTTAAATTCTGGAAGTTAGAAGTATGGAATTCACATTTATACAATATATGCCCGCACATATAATTATGATCTATAGGATTTTTATCAATTTCAAAATCGATCTCTTTCCAAATATTAGAATTATCCTGATTAGCCCAATTTGTTTTAAGTTTGTACCAAGTACCAAATGATAACTCAGGCAATTCAATCTTCGATGAATATATCCTCTTCATTAATCCTGGAATAATTGAGTCCTCCACTTTTTCAAAGCCTTCAGCTGTATTGCTAGAATCTAAAATCCAAACAGTTTGAGATTCTAGAATCTCAGTTTCTATATCACCGTTCTTAGAAAAAAACAATGAGTATGCGCCCCACCCTAATCGTATATCAGATTCATTAAAATCTGCATTTAAAGTAAGTGCCGTTTCCTCAGATAAACAGAGAATATACAACTTACCTCCACTGCTGTTAGCTATAAGGCCAGATTCTTGAGAATCAAATGATATTCTAGTAAAGCCCCCTTCAACGTATGAATTTATTTTTCCACTTATTTCAAAGTGCGTTCCATCTATTAATAGTTCACCACCATTATTGATTAGAACAATGAGATGTCCATCAGCATAAGTTCCCTTAAGGATTATATTCAATGAACAAAATTTTATATGGAAATCTCCAATTTGGTGATTTCCAATTGCAATGAAAGAATCACGAGATCGCAGGTATTGGTTGTTCTCTTTAGGTATTTGCAATTTTTCTGAAAGCATTATATTAAACTCCTCATTATTATCCTTATTGAAATTTCTAAAGAAATAAAAATTAGTTCCATCGTTTGCTAATCGTTGCCTATAAAATATGTTTTTTTGATCACAAGAAATTTTAGGAGGGTCTACTAAATCTGTCGCAAAAAAACTATTTTTAAAACTTTGAATAAACAATGAAAATAATCTTAAATGTCTCAGTCTAGACGATTGGAATCCGTATTCTCTTATACTTGCTGAATAATCATAACTTGTATAAACCTCAGGATTAGGAAGTGAGCCCCATGAAGTTCCACCATAAAACATATAAAGTATCATCATTGTAACTCCTTGAGCGGTTAAGCTCTGAAGTAGCATTTTCTGGTATGTTTCTCCATAAAAATTATATAAAGTATCATAACCATAAATTATTCCCCAATGATTATACCACCCACCTTGAAGTTCTGGAATAAAGAGAGGGGAATTTGCAGCAGTTCCTCCAAAAGATCTAACTTTTTCTTCAATGCGATCAATTTTTTTACGGAATGAAACAAATCTCCAGTTAGAAATTGGTAAATTTTCGGGGGTTTTATCTGCCCAAATAGGATATTTATCAAAACCATATAAATCAATTAGATCATTCCAAGAGCCTAATTCTTCTACATCATTATGAAAAGTAGGAACCGTTATTCCTAATTCTTCAGCATAAGAGATAAGCTCTTGCATATAAATACGAAGTGTTGTTTCATGTTCAGTATATTCATTCTCTATCTGGAAAGCAATTATGTTGCTTAGTGGATTTTCTGTTATTTGATATTTTTTAATTAATCTTATAAAGTTTTCATACCATTGTTTACTATATTTCATGTAATAAGGATCATAAACTGATTTACCAGTATTTTCCAAGTGTTTTATTCTTATATCTCTCCTTCCTAAAAGCCATAGAGGGTATCCTCCAGCTGTTGTTTCAGCACAAATATAAGGTCCCTGAGCCACAAATACATATAAACCTAATTCTTGACATAAATCCAATAAATATTTTATATCTCTATTACTTTCAAAATAATATTTTCCTTCCTTAGGATTATGATATCCCCAATGAAAATAGATTCTAACACAATTTAAACCGGCAATTTTATACATTTTTAGGATATCTTTCCAGCGCTCTTTATCGGGCACCCTCCAATAATGAAATTCGCCACCTAAGAGGAAGATCCTTTTTTCACTTATTTTTAAGCTATATTTATCCCAAGTAATTTCTGACATGTTATCAAACTACTAATTATTCATCAGTTCGTATTAATTCTATTTTTACTTGAAATCTGCTGAGTGAGATTGTTGAAATTAATATTAAAACAAGTGCAACCATAAATAAAATGTAATTTTGAAAAGTTTGATTAAAAACAAATAAACCTGCGATTATGGGTATGATTAACATTATTGCATTCTGGGTTGGAACAATTGTTAATGCTTTACTTTTCTGAAGAGCTGATTGTAAAAAAATAACACTTGAAATGTAGAATACTAGCATTCCCCAAGAACTAATGAACATCCATAAATGTAAATAATCAAACCAAAAAATTCCAAATAAAATCTCCCAGAAGAACAATGGAAAAATATTAGCTTCAGTAAAAGCTTGTGCTAAAATATTAGTAAAAATCGCTCCGATTGAATATAAAATCGCTCCAATAAACATTAAAAACATACCTTCAAACTGAGT
This sequence comes from Candidatus Hodarchaeota archaeon, assembly GCA_048887145.1. Taxonomy (GTDB): domain Archaea; phylum Asgardarchaeota; class Lokiarchaeia; order Sigyniarchaeales; family SOKP01; genus SOKP01. Next base: position 455 of record JBHLKA010000086.1, on the reverse strand, counting down.
TCCTCGCTTTTTTTTTGACAGGAAGAAAAATCCAATGCTTAATGCAAATAGCGGACTCAAAAATATAATAAAAGGAATAACAAATTGATATAAATCAATAATAATATTTGTAATTCCTGCAAGTGCTATTAATATCGGAGATATTATTAAAATTCCTATGGCAATAATTTCATAATAAGTAATCTTTTCATTCAGCATTTTAACCGCAGATACTACGAAAAACAGTAGTCCTATGCTCATTAATGGTTGTACAACGACTATACCAACCAATCCCATCGCAATAGCATAAGGTATCATTCCAAGCAATCCCAGTAGAGTACCAGAAAGCCAACTTTTATTTTTACTAAACTCCTTAAATGTATTATATAAATTTCTTACTCCCTCTTCAATTTTTATCTCAGAACCCTCTCTTAAACCTTTCTTCTGGAGGACAATACCAAAATTAAAACAAAAAG
>JBHLKA010000085.1:0-11229 GCA_048887145.1 Candidatus Hodarchaeota archaeon | reverse complement strand
TTTCAAAAAGTGAAATTATTAAAAGAAAATATGTAGAAAAAGATATCTATGAAGAAATGGAAGAGGCTGCTATAAAATTATTTAGATTTGGACAAAAATATTGCGAGCAGAATGGGCTTATTTTAGTAGATACGAAATATGAATTTGGTTTAATAAATAACGAATTATATGTAATTGATGAGATTCATACACAGGATTCTTCTCGATTCTGGATGTTAGAATCTTATGAGGAACATTTTAAAAATGGAAAGGACCCTGAAATTTTAGATAAAGAAATCTTTAGGGGTTGGTTAATGGAAACTTATCCTGAGATCTTCCCTAATATAAGTCCAGATCAAGAAATTCCTCCAATTTCCCCAGATATTAAAATTGAATTAGCAAAACGGTATATGAAGAGTTATAATAAAATAACAGGATTAGAATTTAAAGCTGAGGTTGCAAATGTAAAAGAGAGAATTATTAAAAATTTACAAAAACATAATTATATTTAAACTCACAAGAAAAGATTTATATATTAAATAATAGTATTTTTTTTATTATGTTTAGTTCTATTATGTTGGTTAGTGTCATCGGATTATTTTCTGTAAGTTTTATTTTAATGATTATTGATCTACTCTCAAGTAAAAGACATCAAAATACACCAGCAAATAAAAAATTCCCCAAATTAACTACTTACAGTTTAGTATTGACTCTTATAAGTCTATTTCTTTTAGTTTTTATAAGTGTACCTACTTCGGTATGAATTATTTTTATTGAAATTATTTTAAAATCGACATTTTAAAAAATCTTCCGATTATATCGTATTTTGTCGATGGATATTATTTATAAATTAATAAGAATTATTTTAATTATTATTTACCTTTTTTTTCATAAATGATTTATTCAGAATTTATTATTGAGGTTGTATTAGAAAATAAACCTGCCGCTAGAGATCCCGTTGGGGAAACTATTAAGAAAGATCTACTAGCAAAAAAAGGCTATGATATGGTTTCTAACGTTCGAAGTGGACAATATCTTAGATTTTATCTCTCTGCTGAAAATGAGAAAAAAGCGGAAGATATAATAGAAGAACTATTAAATAGGCTTAGAATATTTAACCCTGTTACTCAAAATTTCAAGATTTTAAAACTACAAAAAGAGTCTTAAAAATATGAGTGTAAAAATTGCAGTTTTAGAATTCCCAGGCAGTAATTGCGATTTAGATACTATACATGTATTAAATCATGTAATTAATATTAAAGCAGATTTGGTATGGCATAATTATTTTAAAGAATCTAAGTATGATGGTGTTATCCTACCAGGAGGTTTCGCATTTGGTGATTATTTAAGAGCTGGAATTATAGCAGCCCACAGTCCTGCTATAGATGAAGCAAGAGTGATGCTTGAAGATGGGAGACCTGTAATTGGCATTTGTAATGGTTTCCAAATTCTAACAGAAGCACAGTTCCTTCCTGGTGCGCTATTACAAAATGATTCTCTTACTTTTATATGCAAATGGGTAATGGTTAAAGTAGAAAATAATGAAACGGCTTTTTCTAATAAAATGAATATTGGTGATATCCTAAACATTCCCATTGCTCATGCAGAAGGACGTTATTATATTGAAAATTTAAAAGAATTAGAAGAGAATAACCAAATTGTTTTTAGATATTCCAATGAAAATGGAGAGTGCACCAAGGATTCAAATCCTAATGGTTCCTTAGCAAATATCGCAGGAGTTTGTAATTTAGAACGAAATTGTATTGGATTTATGCCACATCCAGAAAGAGCTTCTGAATCAATATTAAGTCCTAAAGGAACAACCCATGGTAGAAATTTCTTTGATTCAATGGTAGAGTTCATTAAAAAGAGGTTATAATCATGACTAAAGTTAAAGTTGATGAAGATGAATTGAATGTTGATTTAACTCAATCTGAATTTGAATGGATAAAAAGTACATTAGAAAGAAACCCTTCAATTACAGAATTAGGTATGTTTGATGTAATGTGGAGCGAACATTGTTCTTATAAATCATCACGACCCAAATTATCTTTGTTTGAAGATGCTGAAAAAAATTATGATTACGTTTTAGCGGGTCCTGGGCAAGATGCTGGTGTAATTAATATTGGTGATGGATATGCTTTAGCTTTCCGAATTGAGTCTCATAATCATCCCTCTGCTATTGAACCGTATCATGGTGCAGCAACTGGTATAGGGGGGATTATTAGAGATATTTTATGCATGGGTGTGCGACCTATTGCTTTATTAGATCCGCTTCGATTTGGGCCTTTAAAAGGTAATCCTCATTCTCAATGGTTGTTTAAATATGTAGTAAAAGGAATAGCTGATTATGGAAATTGCACTGGGATACCCACTATTGGTGGAGAAATCGAATTTGATAAAGCTTTTGAGAGTAATTGTCTTGTTAATGTTGCTTGTATTGGATTAGGAACTATCGAGGATTTTAAACATGCTCCAAGCAGAGCTTATAATCCAGGAGATTATATTATATTAATGGGAGGCTCAACTGGGAGAGATGGAATTCACGGTGTTACTTTTGCTTCAAGAACTCTCACTGAACTTTCAGAAGCAGATAGACCAGCAGTTCAAATTGGTGACCCTTTCACTAAAAAAATGATAATCGAAGCAACTTTAGAAGCAATTAAAACAGGCTATGTAAGAGGTTTAAAAGATTTAGGGGGTGGAGGATTATCTTGTGCTTTAAGTGAATTAACGGGAGATGGTGGAACTGGTGCTAAAATAGATATGAGCAAAATATTTACTCGAGAACCAAATATGAATTCATTTGAAATTATGCTATCCGAATCTCAAGAAAGAATGGCATTTATCGTTAAACCAGAAGGATTAGAAGAAGTTTTGAATGTTTTTCGAAAATATGAGATGGCACATGCTGTACTTGGTCGTACAGATGATTCAAAAATTCTCAAAGTCTATGATAGAGATAATTTAGTAGTTAATCTTCCTTCAATTGCGCTTTCAGAATCTCCTACTATTCCTCGTAAAGAAAAACGTCCTCACTATCTCGATCAATTATTAAGTGAAAAAACACCAGAGCCTTCTAAAAAACTTGATGAGATGATTTATATTTTAATTGCTTCTGAAAATATCTGTAGTAAAGAATGGGTATATAGGCAATATGATCATGAAGTGGGAGTACGATCTGTTATAAAATGCGGGGATGGGGATTCTGGGGTGTTACGAATAATAGGAACAGATAAATTTATTGCTGCTAGTGTAGGTACTAATTCAAAACATTGCTATTTAGATCCATATGAGGGTGCTAAGGGAAGTATTGTTGAAGTATGTGGAAATGTGATTGCAAATGGTGCGGAACCAAAAGCAATGGTAAATTGCTGCAATTTTGGAAATCCTGAAAAACCTGAATCTTTTTGGTATTTTGCCGAAGCAGTAAGAGGAATGGCAGATTGTTGTAAAAGTTTGAGGATTCCTGTAGTTGGAGGAAATGTCTCATTTTATAATGAAGATGAAGTAAATAATACGGCAATCAAAGCCACACCTGAGATTATGATTGTTGGAATTATTGAGGGAGAAGAAAACATAATTACATTACCATTTAAAGAAGTTGGAGATGATATTCTTATAATTGGAGAGACGAAGGCAGAATTAGGAGGATCAGAGTATCATTCTGTCTTATATAACCTTGAAGGAGGTAGTCCACCTAAAGTGGATGAAAATCAGATAAAAAAAAAATGGAATTTTATCCGAGAATTATATCAAAAGAAACTTATTAAGGCGAATCACGATGTCAATAAAGGCGGTTTCATAATTACTATTGGAGAAATGTGTTTTAAAAATGAACTAGGTGTAGAATTAGATTTAAAAGATTATAATAACAACAATTTACGAGATGATGAACTATTGTTTAGTGAAACAATAGGAAGGTTTATTATTGAGACAAATCCTGAAAATAATAATGAAATTATGAAATTAGCTAAAAATTTTAATGTATACGTGAAAAAAATCGGTATTTTGTCCCATAATCCTACTATTGAGATTAAAGGTTTAAAATCTGGAAAGTTTGAACTTGATGTTTTAAAGATGAAAAATCTATATAAATCAACTATACCAAGTCTCATGGAGATTTAAATATTATTTTCGTAGCGAAATTTATACCCTTGGTATAAATTTTGAATTTTTGATTTTGTATAAACAAAATTTTATTACCTAGAAATTCTTCTAAGTAATTGTAAAAAGAGAATGGTGTGGGGTATAAGAGTACGAGCTTGTATTAAATGTAAAGAATATATCGCAATTCATCCAAATAATCCACAAAATCAAGTTAAAATACACGAATTCGAAAGAAGACACCATCTTCACACACTTATTACAGTAAATCTTGATGAGGTAAAAGATTCATATCAAATATATAGAAATAATGGTTCAGAAAATTCGACTGAAGGATTAGAGGTTTCATAGAACTATTTTTGTTTGACTTTTTGTTTATTTCACAAATAATCTAAAAGTGATTTAAATGAATCAATAATAAGAAAAGGTTTTGTCTTTTCTTTAGATGGCTCATAATGAATTCCTTTTCCTGTTCTTACTAATATAGATTTTATGCCCACATTGTTAGCTCCTTGAATATCTGACTCAAGGTCATCTCCAACTACGATACAATCACTGGATGTGAGATTTAATTTATTTAATGCTTGACTGAAAAATTCAATTGATGGTTTACCGAATATTTTATAAGGGACGTTTGCTGCATCTGCCAACATCTTTACGAATGAACCTGTATCAATTACAGGTTCACCTTTATGGTCTAAAAAGTATGTATTTCCTTGGGTTCCAAATAGCTTTGCCCCCTTTAATATATATTTAAAAGCACGATTCAATCGAGAAACATCCCAATTATCCCTAAAATCTGCAATTATTACATAATCAGGAGTTTCATCACCTTGGACTGAATTAAATTCGTTAAATTCGTCCTCAATTTCTTTTGTAGATACTAAAAATATTGTTTTCTGTTGATGAACTGATAAAAACTTTTTTAGTGCAATAATAGGCGTAAATAATTCATCCTCTCTAATATTAAATCCATATTCTAAAAGGTTTTTATAAATTGATTTCGGAGTCTTACTATCTGTATTAGTAAAAAATAGAAGTTTTATTCCTTTTCGTCGAAGTTTAGATACAGTTTCAATTGCTCCTGGAATTGGAGCACCTTTAAAATATAAAGTTCCATCAATATCTGATAATATGCCTTTTACATTTTTTAGCATTATATCCAGTTTATTCATTGTAATTAAATTTTAATAGTTCTAGTATTTAATATGAAATTGCTTTATTATAATATGTAAAAAAAATTATTAACTCTTATTAAAATAAAAATTTATTAGTCTATGAAAAAATTTTTAGTTCCAAAACCATATTCGGGAGGATTAATTCTTTCATACAAATGTAGTGGAGAATGTAAGCATTGTATGTATTTTGGATCTCCAAAATGGAACGCTAATTGGATGGATGAAAAGAAATTGGAGAAAATGTTAAGAATATTGGCAAACTTAATCACTCCTTCTCCATATGGAAGTAAGAATGTAAGCCTTAATAACGGTCTTCATTTTACAGGAGGAGAACCTTTTTTAAATTTTAATCTCTTATTAAAGGGTATAGAGCTTAGTAAAGAGCTAAATATCCCATCAGTGTTTGTAGAAACAAATTGCTTCTGGTGTACGGATGATGATTTAACTCGAGAGAGATTATTAGAACTAAAACAAAAGGGTATGAATGGAATCTTAATTAGTGTTAATCCATTTATTCTTGAATATGTTCCATTTGATAGAACTGAAAGAGCAATTAGAATCAGTCAAGAGATCTTCGAATCTAATGTTATGATTTATCAGATATACTATTATCTTCAATTTAAGATGTTAAATATACAGAATACATTACCTATAGAGGATTACTTGAAAAGAATTAGTATTTATGATCTGAAAAGAAAAGTCGAATTATTTAGAATGGGGCGTGCTGCATTTAAGCTTCAATCTCTATATGAAAAGCTCCCTATTGATTACTTTTTAAATGAAAATTGCTCAATCGAATTAGTAAGAGGATGGCATTGCCATTTTGATAATTTTGAGAATTATATGCCAGGATATTGCGGAGGGCTATCTTGGGGAAATATTGAAAATATAGAAAAATTATCACGTGAGGGTATTAATCTTGAAAATTTCCCTATACTGGATGCTTTAACAACTGGAAAGATAGAAGATCTTTATAATTTTGCTGTAAGTAATTTTGATTATAAAAAGCTGAAGGATGGTTATATTTCAAAATGCCATTTATGTTTTGATATTAGAAGAAAAATAGCAATGCAAACAGATAAATTTAAAGAATTAAAACCACAGGAATTCTATTTACATATTTAAAAATTTTTTATAGAATTTAAAAAGAAAAAAAAGAGATAGTGGAATTTTTAAAAGTGTAGTGCTAGGTTTAATTTTTACAAGATATTTAATTGGGTTTTTTAATCATCACCTTCTTTTTTGTTGTGTGGGATCAGATTCCCGCATGAAAAATAATATAACTGAGGCTTTATAAATCTTTCTTTTTTCAAATATTAAGATATAATTTATGAAAGAATTTAAGAGATTTTAAAAAAAAATGAACGAAGATATAAAAAACCTTTTTATTATGAAAATTAAGTGAAATATTGTAAAAAATATATTATGAATGAAATTCCTGTTAATAATAGATTTTTTATAGTATATAAACAAAGAATACATAATGAGAATAGCTGTTGATATTGACGGTGTTTTATTAGATATAATGGTTACATACTGCGAAATTTTCAACAAAAAATATAAAACAAATTATCAGAAAAAGGATGTCAATAATTGGGAATTCTTTAGAGATTGGAAAATCAGCGAACAAGAAGCTTATGAGATTTTTTTTGAGATATATGAAGATTCAATGTCAGTTCCATTTATAGATGAAAATGCGCCCAATATACTGGAAGAATTGAATAAAATTCATGAAGTATATATCGTAACTGCGAGACAACCAAAATATAAAATACCTATATTTAACAAATTGAGATTCCACAATATCAGAAGAAATATTCAATATCAAGAGCTAATATTACTCAAACCTAAGCCTTATGATATAAAGTTGCGAGAAAATTTTGATATTTATATTGATGACAACCCTAATTTAGCAGATCCTATTAAAAGACTAAAAGGCCGAACATTATTATTATATGATCAACCTTGGAATCAGATTGTTAATGTTGAGAGAAATATAAATAGAGTTTTTAATTGGAATGATATATTCCAATTTATAATAAATTTATAGTTATATAATCACAGGTTTGAAATAAGATGCCTAAATTAGTATTAGTAGATGGAGCAAAAGGGCACACAGGTACTTATTTAGTAAAAGAAATATTAGATTCGAGACCTCATTGGAAGATTATAGCTACAGATTTACCCCTAAATAAAAGAAAAGAAATAATGACAAAGGAAAGAGTTTTTAGTAGTAGATTTAAGTATATGACGGAAATCTTAGAAAATGAAAATGTCGAATTCATACCTGCAGATTTAACCATTAAGGATACAATCGAAAATCTCTTTGAAAGTAAAAAATTTGATATTATTTTTAATATAGCCAGCCTTTATGATTATTTTGCGGAATTAAGCATATTAAGGAATATCAATGTCGAAGGAACAAGAAATCTTCTGGAGACAATTTCCGAGTCCCAAGATTTGAATGCTCTAAGGTTTATTCATTGGAGTACCTGCGGAGTTTATGGTGAACCTAAATATAAAAAAAATTCGAAAGGTTATCCTATTCCTGCTGATGAAACAACACCATATAATCCACCAAATAACTATAGTATTAGCAAGATAGAACAAGAGCAAGTTGTAGAAGATTTTAGCAAGAAATATAATTTAAAAACAACAATTATACGACCCGCACCCATAATGGGACCATATCAAATGTATGGTATTTTTCATATTATGCAAATTGTAAATAAATCTGGCTTTGGTCCAGGTATTCATGTTTACCCGAAAAAAAAGCGATTGGGAATGCCATTAATTCATGTTGAAGATGTAGTACGAGTAGCAATATTTTTAGCTGAACATGATGAATCTATAGGAGAAGCATACAATTTAGTTATCGATCCATGTTTTCAAGAAGATTTTTTAGAGTATCTTGCTGATCTCCTAAATGTTGAATACTTTAACTTCCCTGTATGGTGGCCTATTTACAAAGCATTTTCAAAATATCTTTTTTGGCTTGATAGAAGAAAAGAAAAAAAGGCACGAAAGATGAATACACGACCACCCATAGATCTTGCTATGGCAGCATACACGTTTCATCAATATCTTTTCTCTAATGAAAAAATTAAAAATTTAGGTTTTAAATTTAAATATCCTGATTATAAAAGTGCTACAAAAGATACTGTTGATTGGTATCTTAAAAATAATTGGTTGGAGAGTGAATATTAATTATGAGTTTTCTAGAGGGTCTTATAGGCAATCTCCTATTTGGTTGGTTAAATTCTTATCTTTATCGGAAATACCTTCGTAAAAGAAATAAAGATTGGATTGTTTTTTTGGCAATTATCTTTATAACTGGAGTATTGGTATTGGACATATTAATCTATTTAGAAATTATTGATATAACTTGGGTAAATACACTTCCCTGGGTAAATATTCCATCTATAAATAGTGGAAAATATTTTATGTGGAACTCTTTCCTACTTTTTGGAATAAATCTGGGAATTATACCTCAACCTGGAATGGATACATTTGCCGTCTTTTTATTTATCTCTTACATCTTCTGGTATTATTTCGGATCCAAATTAGGAAAATTTCTTCATGGATATCATCCATATCAACAGGGCTTTTATTTAATTTTTCGCCCTGTTAAAAAATTTATAAAAGATCGCGAGAAGAGAATGAAAGATGAAGAGAAAGCAAAATCTAATAAATAAATTCTATTATTATGTTTTTAACCACATAAATCACTAAAAATATTCTCTCTATTTATATAAAGAAATTTTTAATTTGATAAATATTAGTGAAATGAAATTTATAGTTGAGTAAAATAATGACTGAAGCATATGCTGATTTTATGATTTTTGAATTAGAAGATACTGGTGAACGACAACAACTAAGTATAACAGAACAAGAATTTTGTCAAAATAATGGTAATGGTGTTTTACATCCATACCAAGTTGCGATAATTGTCAAAGAGGATTTAAGACGAATTTATATTTGGAAAGGTTTTACCTCATCTGTCAGAAAAAAATTTATTGCCTCCCGAGTCGCATCAGAATTGCAACAAGAATTAGTAACCAACGCGGGATTTCATCGATGTAAAGTAATTTCGGTTGATCAAGGGGATGAACCAGGTGAATTTCTTAATGCATTTGGATTTGAGAAACAGAGTATTCAAGAAATGGCTGAAATTAAACAACCTGAAGTTAAAAAGGATCTTAAATTAAATGCTCGGGAGACCCACCAGAAAAATCCACTAATTAAATCAATAAACAATTCAAAATCGTTTGTTTCAAAGTCATTTAAACTAGTAAAAAGTGAAAAAAAATCCAGGGAAATTTTCGAGAAAATCATTCAAAATGAGGTACCTAATGATTATAAAAGAAAGAATATTTTAACAGGACATAGTTTACTTTATGGAGAAATTTTTAAAAAAGTAAATATATTTGGAGAAAGAATCGAAGAAAGAGAATGGCAACCAGTTTCCAAACTTCCAAAGGAAATTTTTGAGCTAGAAGGTCATAAACTACGGATTCATTTTAATAATGAAATTGGAATGATTGAAGCAATAGAAGTATTAGAAATAGATTCACGGGTAAAACCTAAAAAAGAAGATAAAAGAGAAGAAAAAATTGATTATAATAAATGGACTGTGAAACAATTAAAAACATTTTGTTCAAAAAATAAAATCAAAATTCCTTCAACTTATAGGAAAGCGGACATAATTCATCTTGTAAATGAATTTACTAAGCCTTAAAAACGAATGAAGAAAAGAAAAGAGTTATTTAGGTATTTGATTTTCTATTCTTTGTAATTTTTATCATAATTAAAGAACTTCCAATCATTGTAAAAATCAATATGAATAAATTGTAGCTAGGAATTATACCTTCTTCTTGAAAACTAGATAAAGAAGGTGCAAAATCATGATACTTACAACTAGATGAAAAATAGTAACGTGTCCAAAACAAGACTTTCATGTCATTGGGAATTGGCTCGACTGCTGCAGGAATATCTATGATTATTGAATGTTCAGAAACACTAGTAAAGATATTTGCTGGAGTTGCTGTAATTCTATCTTCCCAAGCCGTGCCATTCCAAACTTCATAAGCAAAGTTCCCACCTCCCAAACTATAAGCTCTTTCAAGAGTTGCTTCAAAGCCACCATAATCTTTTTCACATTCTATAACATAACAAGGAGGTGTCCATGCAAAATCAGTAGAATTCTTGGGTATGAATCTATTAGAAAAATGTATTCTAGCAACGTGACTATTATTCCAATAACCAAGATCACCTGCCACAGTTAAATTTATATTTTTACCAGCAATAGTAATTTTTACAATGTCAATTTCATCATTATAATCACCAGTATCTACTTCAGAATTACATTCCCGAATTACGTCATTCTCTATATCAGTGAACATATAGTTATAGCCTTTAACAACTGGTAAGAAAGATAATATTGAAAAAAATAGCATGATGCTAAAAGTATTTAATAATAGAATTTTTCTTTTTATCATTACTCTCACTTTTTTACAAAAATGGTTGGATTCAGTATAATGAAGATTATGTTTATTTATATAATTTATCATTGAAAATGAATAGAAAAAAATTTGGTTATTTCTTTTACTTCTGCTTTTTTTCTATAATACTATGATATTTTAAAAATGAAATAGGAATGATTGAGGCAATAGAAATTTTAGAAGCTTCAGAGAGCATTTCAAAACCCAAGCAATAGCATAAGGAAGGAAGAAAAATTGATTATAATAAATGGACTGTTAAACAACTAAAAGCTTTTTGCTCGAAAAATAATATTAATGTCCCTTCAACTTACCGAAAAGCTGATATTGTACATCTTGTAGAAGAGTTTACTAAATCTGAAAAATAAAGGATCAAATTACATTAGACTTAAAAAAAATTAAGATTAAGGGATATAACCCATATAAAAATAATGAAGAATTGACCAATAGGGATCAAGAATAAGATA
>JBHLKA010000084.1:0-11361 GCA_048887145.1 Candidatus Hodarchaeota archaeon | reverse complement strand
TCTTAATTCAGAATCAATATAAAATTAATTAGAAATACGAAAATGATTATAGATTCTTTTGAAAGAAAGATACAACTAAAGATAGTCTATTATGGACCCGCATTATCAGGTAAAACTACTTCATTAAAATCACTTTTTAATCACTTTGGAAAAAAGGATAAAATAAATTCGATTGAAAATACCGTTGGGCGTACGCTTTTTTTTGATTATGGCACTATCACATTTCAAAATCAAGAATGGACGGTAAATATCCATATTTACTCGACAACTGGGCAAGATTTTTATTTAATAACGAGACCGGTTACTCTTCAAGCGTTGGATGGCATAATTTTCGTTGTAGATTCTCAAAGAAACACATTTGAGAGAAATGAGATCTCTTGGAAAGAACTCTGCTCATATTTTGGAGATATTATTGTAGATCTGCCAAAAGTTATCGCATTTAATAAACAAGATCTCCCTGACAAATTTAATAGCAATATTTTTCTGCATAAGATTGATTATTATAAATTCTCTAACATTGATGTAAAAAAAACGATTGCGATAAACGGGGAAGGAATTTTGGATTCATTCGAGGAAATATTAAGTTTAATCTTTAAAAATGTTTATAAAAGTCAGCTTGTATCAGTATTTCAATAATTTTTGATCTTTTTCTCTTTTTTTCTATAAATAGTCAGTTATAGCAATGATTCTATATACTTTTTTCTATTTCGTTTTAAATCAATTAATTAAATTTTTAAGGTTATCGGATTTACGGTATCCGTTCTTCCAAACGTAGGTATAATCCACATATACATGGCATAATCTAATTTTTTATAAGTAGGTCTAACAAAATTACTATGTCCAAGAGATCCAGGAAAGAAAACCCCATCTCCATCTGAAAGATCCCTACAAACCGATTCTCCTTCTTCATTAATTAAATATTGTGTAATTGCATATTTATCATCATCAATACACATTATATACACCTCAGGGTATTGCGGGTGTATATGCGAATATATTTCTATATTTCCGCTTTCATTCTTTTCTAGATTCACGCTTGTAATTACTCCACTTCTAAGAGATTCACTTGGAATATTGGTAAAACCAGACATAAATAATTCATTCTTGAATGCTGTCCAAACGGTTCGATAGGTCGCCATTTTTTCCTTAGAGCTATGATCTCCACGGGGAATAAATCTTTCTGGACTATAATGTTGAACTTCAAATATATATTCAATTTTTTGATTTATATAGTATCTAAAAACACAGATTTTGCAATTACCAGAAAATTTTGAATCAATTTTAAGAAAAACCTCATTTGCTGGTGGTAGAAAGAAGAAATCAAATTGATTTATCTCATAATCCTTCTTTTTATGGAATAATGTGGCATTTCCAGATAGTAGGCAAGCGCAAAGAATTTCTGTAGGCTGGGTTTTAATGTTTTTTTCTTTTTGAGTATAAAAATATTGGATTTTTGTATTGTTTAAGTTTCTTTCTAAGGGAATTTCCTTCGGATCCTCAAAAAAGTAAGAGAGCATTTCTGATTTAGAGAAAATCATATTAGACCAACAATATTTTTATATCTCTAAAAAAAGTTAGATGCAACAGGAGTTTGGATTCTTATTATTTTTTGACTATTATCTTCTATTAAAGTAATTAAAGCCGATATATCTTGTTTTGATTGAAAGATTATTTCTTTTTCTTCATTAGGCTTCCAATTATTAAATCCAGCTAAGTGTGGAGCTGATTCAAATAGTCCCTCTTGAAGTCCAGAGACTTTTACAGTAACTCCTTGAAGATTTTCTTTGGATGTATTTTTAATTTTTAATATATACTTTTCTATATCTGAATCTATAGAAGTAATTTTATAAATTTTTTGAAATTTGGATGAAATTCCGTCGAATAAAGAGGGTGCAGCTGAAGGAGTTTCGGCAAATAAATCAATTTCTTTCTTGATTATTCCAATAGGTTTTGAAACGATCGTTATTGGAAGTTCAAAAGTTATTGGTTCACGTCCATATTCAGGCTTCTTTTTTCCAATTATTAATAGGGACCAATTAGTATAATCACCAAATTTAAATCCCCAATATTCCTTTTCAGTAGGTTCCCATATGTAATTATGAGTAGGTTCTGCTATTTCTGGGATTTTTAGCAACAAAAAACCCTTTTCAATATCAGTAGTTTTAGAATCACCAGCAATAGCAGGAGGTAACTCCTCAACTTTCCTACAGGTTTGTCCATAAGCATCACAATAACAAACAAGATTCGCTGTTTGTAAGAGTCGTACTTCAATTTGCTTGAGCACTTCAGAAGTAAAACTTATTTTAACGGTTTCACCTGGTTTAAATATATCTTTATTCAAAAGGACATTGAGTCCGGAGATGGAAAATGAGATTGGATTAGACTGTTTCACTAGAGAGCTTAAATCTCGCGATTTAATTTCCACCTTTTGAGTTTTATTAATAACTATATCATCAGCAGGATTAGTGGGATGTGGTTGCCTTAAAATCAGTTTAATTTCATATTCTAGATTCCGATTTTTGATTGTTGGGACAACATTATTTTTTATGAGCAATGCTCGTTCTCTAATATATTCTCCCGCTTCAAAATGACCCATCGAAAAGATTTCTTCTTTAGAAACTTGTAGTTCCTTCAAACATGGTGGTTGTGTGATTAACTTAATTCCTGACCATAAAATTGATGTATCTTCTTCAAAAATGAACTTAGTTCTTACATTAAGCTTATCTCCTATAAAAACCGAACCATAGTTTAAATCGCTTAGCTCTATTTTCATACTCGTAATTAGCTAATTAGATTTTATGAAATTTACTATATTATATTTAATAGTTGAATTTTATTAATATTTATTATTAATCGCAAGAATTAATGGAATTTTGTATTTTATCCTTTAAGAATTCTTGTATAATCGTAAATTAAATACTAAATTGAATACTTTATTTCAAAAGAAAATGTTTGATTATTAAGAATAAAAAAGATAGACTTTGGTGTCAAATATCTCTCTAAAAGCAATTCTATTTGATCTAGATGGAACTTTAATTAATGTAGACTTAAAAAAATTTATTCCGGGATATCTAAAGCTCTTAGCAAATTCTATTTCCCATTTGATTCGACCTAATAAAGTTATTACCAAATTATTAAAAGCTTCAGAAGCAGTTAACAAAAATAATGGCGATAAAACTAATGAACAGGTCTTTCTTGAAAATTTTTTTCCAATTGAAGGATATCATATGGAAGACATTCAACCACTGTTTGATAGATTTTATGAAACTGAATTTTCAAAATTACGTAAATACACAAGTAAAAAACCCGAAGCACGTTCAGTAATGAATTCTGTTTTCGAAAAAGGATATGAAGTAGTTATTGCTACTACACCAGTTCTACCTTTAACTGCAATACAGCAAAGACTTAATTGGGCAGGTGTTGGAGATTTTAATTATAAGTTAATTACTACTATAGAAAACTCTCGGGCAAACAAACCCAATCTTACTTATTATAAACATATTATTGATTATCTGGGTTATTCTGCTAAGCATTGTCTGATGGTTGGGGATGAAGATAAAGATATGATGGCGAAAAATATAGGATGTCAAACATTTTTGATCTATAGTTCTAATACTGATTTAAATTCAGGGATTCCTAAACCAAATTACAAAGGCACCTTACACGATATAATAAAAATTTTATAGATAGAACTATAATCGAGGGTATTTAAAAAAATAAGGAGATTTATTAGCTTTTTTAATACAAGCTAATCCTCAAGCTTTTCCTCGGATGCATCTTTTTTATCACCAGAAAAGTTATCATTATCGTCTTCGGAAGCAAATAATATACTCCTCACGCAATCTTCACAATATTTCAGCCAAATCTCAGGTTCTTCTTCTGGTTTTCGATCATTCATAATACATGCTACAAGTAAGGTAATTATAGAAATTCATTAATTCAACGTTTTTAATTGATTAAAAATTTTTTTAAAACCATGTGATATACAAGTAGATGCAACAAAAGTTTCAAAAACAAAAACATTTAAATATAACTTATGCCTCTGGTAATGAACTTAGAATAATAAGAGATAATCTCAAATGAGATAATTAAAATTACTACGTAATTATTAGTATAATTTAATTTTCATAAAGAGGAGAACCACAATTTCCACAATATCTACCTTCTTCATCGAGTTCTGACCCACAATGAGGGCAATATTTTGTAATATTTACCTTTTTAGGTACAGAAATAGGTGTTGGTCTTGATTCTGGAGCAATAATTGGTGGTAATTGCTTTGGTGATAACCAAATACTAAATTTTGATAACTTGAAATAGCCAATTATATAAAATATCCATCCAATTATTATAGGGATGATCAAAAAACCAAGCGCCCATAAAAAAGCTCCTCTACTTAACTTGTTTGTTCCTTCAATTGGATCTAT
Source organism: Candidatus Hodarchaeota archaeon (assembly GCA_048887145.1). Taxonomy (GTDB): domain Archaea; phylum Asgardarchaeota; class Lokiarchaeia; order Sigyniarchaeales; family SOKP01; genus SOKP01. Next base: position 6,937 of record JBHLKA010000084.1, on the reverse strand, counting down.
TTTTATCCAAACAGGAAACATTTTGTTATCTTGATTAAGGAAAATATTTAAATTTTCCCAGGCTCCCTTTTCAATACCACTGCCAATAATTGTAAATATAAAACCAACAGTAACCACTGCTGTTAAAATGGGGTACATCCTAATAAAATTGAAAGAAAGGTACAAAGAAAGAAAGAAATCGGAAATTCGCCCTGATAAAATTCCTCCAACTATCATTAATCCACCAACATTGACCACTAAGAGTCCAATAGCCTTAATTATATTTCCAGCTAAGCATTTTGAAAAAAATTTCCCAAGATTTAGGTTGGAAAGTTGCCGATTTATATTTTTAATTTCACTAAGTGCTATAACTATAAAGATAAATTGAATACCAATAACTAAAAATGCAAAGAAAGGAATCAATATAAAAATCCAAAAAACAGCCACAATCTGAATATTTTTACCAAATTTAATCCATCTCATTTCTAAGTTTGAATTTGACATTGCTAAATATTCTAATGATTGTTTTGATTTTTTAAGATAACATACTATATATGTTTTAAGGGATAAATTTTCGTCTATCTTTAATTAAGATTTAAAAATTGAAAGGAAAAAAAAAAATAAAAGATTCTTAAGACAGATTATATTAATATATCAATGAAGAACCACATAATGCACAAAATCTAGCATTAGAGGGTACTTTTTCTCCACAGTGAGGACAGAACTTAATTAAGTCCTCTGAAGATGCTTTTGATATAGCCTCTGGTTCTGGTTTTGGTATTGGTATAGCTTTTGGCTTTGAAATTGGCACAGATTGAGGTTGTACAGGTTCTAAATCTGCATAAGGTTCCCCTAATTTAACAAATGAAGCTATTTTAAAATAACCAATTGCTTGAAAAATGTAGCCAATGATAGGTGTAATAATCAAAAAATTTAAAGCAAAAAGTAAAGCTCCTGTACGACATTTCTCAGCTCCCTCCATAACATTTGCAGAAATCATTTTTGGGAATAAACCTTGATTCTCCTTGAAAAAATTGTAAAACAATCTCCAAGCGGCCATTTCTTTAGATGCTCCTACTATAGCAATTATAAAACCTATTAAAAATGCGACACCAACACCAATTAATAGAACTAATGCTGGATCAGGATAAGGAAATGCCCAACCAGTGGTAATTAATTCAACGATACCTATTATGCCCCTTCTACTTATCATTCCAAGAATTATAACGAAACATACGTTGAGAATAAATATTCCAATTATCCTAATTATAACACCTTTTAACCAAGTTGAGCGGAACTCACCCAAAATGGCATTCTTTAATTCTCTATTTATATCAAGCATATGTACTGATGCGACAATAACAAAAATAAATGTTAAAACCATACCAGCAAAACTTATATATGGAAAAATACTTAGTATTGTCGCAATTGCTACAACCCGAATAAATTTGCCAAATTCGTAGAATTTGTAATTAACATCCTTATGTGACAATTTAATCATCTTATAGTGTTTATATTTATATTAAACTAATTGAAAAAGATATATAAATGATATTTAGACCAATCATTATTATCTATATATAGAATAAAAAGAAGAAAAACAAAGTTTTAAAACTAAAAATTGAGAAAATATATTGTATTTAACTGAAGAAATCTAATCTATCTGATTTTTTATGCATTTTATTCATAATTTTAGGAATAGCTTTCAAAAAGTCTTGATCATTAATTGTCTCTGAATCCCTTCTAATTGCAAACATCCCTGCTTCAGTACAAATTGATTTAATATCAGCTCCAGTAGCATCTGAAGTTAGCTTAACTAACTTTTTAAAATTAACATTTTTACCAATATTTAAAAACCTTGTATGAATTTTAAAAATCTCTCCCCTTGCCTCTTCACGAGGAATTGGTAATTCTATTATCCTATCAAATCTTCCAGGTCTTAATAATGCTCGATCCAAAATATCAATCCGATTAGTTGCACCAATAAATTTAACATTTCCTCTCTCATTAAAACCATCCAACTCACTTAACAGTTGCATCATTGTTCTCTGAACCTCTCGATCCCCAGAGGTAGCATCTTCCATTCTTTCAGCTGCTATAGCATCTAATTCATCAATAAATAATATTGTTGGAGCTTTTTTTCTTGCTAAACTAAAAATTTCTCTAACATAACGAGCACCTTCTCCAATGAACTTTTGTACCAATTCAGATGCAATTACTCTAATGAAAGTTGCTTTAGTTTCATGAGCAACAGCTTTTGCTAGCAAAGTCTTTCCAGTGCCAGGAGGACCATGAAGCAGAACTCCTTTTGGAGGATCTATTCCTACCTTTTTAAATAGTTCTGGTTTTATTAAAGGTAATTCGACAGTTTCTCTTAATTCCACTATTTGCTCATCCAATCCTCCAATATCATTATATGAAATATCTGGTATGGAATCAATTAATTCCATCCCTCTAATAATTGGTTCTAAATTCATTGGCAGTATTTCCATAACGGAATATGTATTTTGATTTAATGCAACGTTCAATCCAGGTTTTAGCTCACTCTTTCTTACACTTTTACTAGTATTTACTATAAAGCTTGAACCTGTAGAAATATTTATAATGACTCTTTCTTTTTTCTCATCCAAGATATCTGTTAAGATACCAGTAATTAAAGGAGCTTCTCTTAAATGACTCATCTCATTTCTTAATGTATGTAAATCATGTTCCAATTTCAAGCATTCTGTTTTTAATGAACGCCTCTCAATTTCAAGATTTTTTATCCTATTCTCTAAATGACTAATATAATTAGTGAGATATTCCTCATCTTTCATATCTTTCCTTCTTCCATCATCTCTTCCCGTCGATTGCATAAGAAAGTAAGAGTAAATTATTATATTTTCTCTTTCTATAAGAATTATTCTAACTATTTATTCTTTTTTTTATTATCCTAAAGCTTAAAATTTAATAAGAATTTAGTTATTTTCTGAATATGTAAAGGATTATTAATTCACTTTTCTATAATTATTAGTAAAGGATAATAATTGATCAAAAGATTGATATGTCCAATTTAGTATTAAAAAAGGAATTAATAAAAAATAATATTTTTTTAGTAATTCCCAGCTGGGGAAAATTACTTGGTTATCCTACTTTAGGGCAATATGCTAATCATGATGTACTAAAAATTTCTCAAGATCTAGTGATCTTTTTTGGTGGTATTGAATCTGCCGTAAAAACCTTTAGAGGCACAATATATTATCTTTTTGGAATAGGATATTACTATACGAAGTTTGAAGTCCAAGCTGGAAGATACATTACTGATAGTAGACCTTTAACGGGATTGTTATTATCTGATTTTGTATATGATCGATTAGCAAAATCAAAAAATATTACTCTCCAAAATGATCGCGATGTAGTTATTGGAGAAGATGTATTTAAAATACCAATTGATTTATCATTTAAATCAGAAAACAAAAAAACATTTATCCGAGGAATTTTAATGAGAAATTTATTTATACCATATAAAGATATAATCTTGGAATTTATGAATAGTATTCGCGATCCCAATATATATAAATTTGATAATACAGGGCATATGATTTTAAGTACTCACTGGGATTTCTTCAATAAGATCCTTATTTCTGATGACATGCAACCTAAAATGAAATTAAAATATTTAGAATCAGTAGCAGGTTTGAATGGAATTTCTTTGCGTGTATATAAATTTCTAATTGAACATTTTACAAATTCAGAACTTCTTGAGATTAAAGAAATTATTAGAAAGTTAAAGGAAGCCTATTCCACAGTAGAATTTGATCCAATGTATCTATATTCACTAATTGATCAAGCAAACATTTGGTTAAAAATAAAAATCCCAAACTCAGTTACACATCAAGTAACACATACTCCCAAGGGAACATTAAAGGAAACAATTCTAGTTTCTGCAGATGAAAATCTAGCTTCTTTTGTGGAGTGGCCTGATCAATTCAGAAGAAGAACAAAAAAAGAATTGGAAGATTCTGTTCTTATAGGAAGGGAACGGTTATATCACCCTAGGGAGGAAGAAAAAACCATTGTTAAAGAAGAACCAAAAAGAGAAACATTTGAGCCCAGATTTATCGAGCGCCCAACTGTGGAGATTAAAATCCTTCCAGAAATACCCACCAGCAACATAATTGAAATTTTATTAGTATTAAAGGATATAATAAATCAAGATTATGATTTACGTTCAATAGGAAAAGCTTTTGAAATTGCACGAAATTATATAAAAAGCATGGTATTGCATCTTAATTATTTATGGGATTTGAGTAAATATGCAAATATTTATCAACGTGCTAAGCCAAATCTAGGATTGAGTTATAAAGAAAAACTGGAATTATTAGAAAAAATCGATACTTGGATTGATATGAGCAAATAAAACCAAAATTAAAGAAAAAAGTGATATATATGGTAAATTTTAAGAGTGTGGTTAATAATTTACAAAAACATTATAAAGATGCTGAATCAGTAGCTATAATTAGTAATAATGGAAAATTGTTATATTCAACAAAAAATTGGAATATTAAAAGTGATATAAGTAGTTTATTATCCAGTTGGGCTAGTGGTTCAGCGCAATCAGTTACCGTAAACTCCATCCGTTATTCGATTGTACAAATGGAGCCGGAACGCTTTATTGCCACTAATCGCCATAAAAAGGGGCATCTAATTGGCGCTACGACTATACCTGACAGAGAAAAATGTATGATAGCTCATATTAAACCCAAAGCAAAAGGGTGGGAACATTTAGCTTATCCTGCTATAGCAAGAGCGGTAGCAATGCTAAAAAAGGGCTCAAAATCTGAATTTATTCAAACGGAAATAGATTTTTCTAAAGAAACTAAAACAGAAATGGTTAGAGAAACTTCCTCAGGACAATATACTGCATCATATCCATCAATATCTCATACCATTGACCCTATGTTAAAAGCAGAAGTAGAAATGTTTTTAGAATGGATAAAAAATCCAGATGGGTTAGGTAGTTATATTTCTTATTACCTTCAAACAAATGATCCTTATTATATTTCCAAACTTGCTGAAATTTATCAAGAACTTTATCGAATTTTCAACCTTTAAATTTATTCTCTAGATCTTTTGGTCAAAAATTAATAGAAAAAAGAGATAAAAGAAAAAATAATTATTGATTTCTTCTAATATTTATTCTATGTGAGCGGAAATAATTAAATCCGCAAATAATTTCATATCACCTAATAAAATATTCAATTTATCTTGTGAATCTCTATCTAATTCCTCTGACTTCATTACTAATACTGAAATAATATATTTAAATATATGAAGTTCAATCTCCTTGCCCTCGTCATTTCTCCCTATAAAAAGAGATGAATCAGACATAAAAATGTTTTCTCGTACAGTATTACACGCATTTATGAAATCTCTTAAATCTCCCCTTAATGCCAAACCACTACTTACACCTTGAACATTATGAACAATAACATTTCCAGAAACATCTGATATTATTATTTTTGCCTTAATTTCTTCGAGTTGGCTTTCTGCTTTTTCTACATGAGCTTTTAAATCTGCGTATGAGCCTATTAATAGATCTCGAAATGTTTTTGCTAATTCATCCTGTAAATAGATACTTGTTAATCTGTAATCAAAATCATAATCTTTAAACATATCTAAAAAGATTTCCTTTGCTTTGTTAACATTTGTATCAAGAAGTTCCTTCTGATAGTCCTCAGTATCATATTTATGAAGGAAAAGGAATACCTTAGGTTTTTCATTATTTTTACGATAAATATCTAATAATCCCTTAAAATATTCCTTTGCTTGCTCGAAATTTTTTGGATCATGAAGATCTACAATAGGAATGAGAATATCAGTTCCTCGAAATACATCCGGTTTTTCCATATATTCCTTCCTGTATTGTTCTTGACCACCAAAATCAAAAATTCCAACTTGAAGTCCTAAAAATGGATGCCTTCTAGTTTCATACAAAATTGTTGGACTCAAACTTTTTGTATCTTCAGGACTTTTTTCAGCAAAGGCAACTGAATAAATACTTGTCTTTCCACAACCCGAAAGACCAACTAATGACACCTTAATTTTTTTTCACCTTTAGCCTTAATTTCATTTTTAAAATAATTAATTATTTCATTTAATTTTTTATTTAAACTTGCTTTTATTTTTCTTCTTTTGGTGTTAGTTTGAAGGTTCTTGAGAATATCTTTCCAAAATTCTCTGTTGAAGCTTCAACTAACACATTTCCATATGCTAGTTCATCATCCGTTTCTTCAAGAGGATACCCAATTTCAATAGTTTCATATGGAAATAATTCCTTAATGCTCGTTACCCATGGTCGTTTTTCAAATAATTCTTCAACAACGACTATTCTAATTTTTACATCTTCTAGAACATAACCAGCGATATTAGTAATTGAAATATTTAAGATTTTATCATTTTCATCTATAGCTTTTGAAACACTAAAGAATTTTTTGGCTCCAAGCGTAGTTGTAATTTCAGCTTGTTCTATTTCTGGTTTCGTTTGGATTCTCGGTTCTTCTTCAAGTGAGTCTTTTACTATGAAGACTTTACGCTTTTGGATATTATATTGCGATACTTTTTTAAGTTTAGCTAAAAACAGAACAGAATTGAGGTTTATTGAATTAAAAGGTTCAATTTTTAAGTAACCTTTTTTAGCGGCATCCTCAATTATTTCAGTCCCTAAACCAGTTCTAGCAAATACTGTATTCTTATTTGGGCCGCTTCCAACAGAACCAACTGAGATATCAGCATTCTCAGCAGTTAAATCTATACAAAAATTGCAACTTGATGACTTAAATTTATCTAATTGTTTTATTGTATAAGACTTTACTGGTTCTCCTTTAGTATCATAGTATATGTGAAACTTACCTTTATTAATATCCATTTTTTGAACTTTAGAAAGATCAATGCCATCTTTCTTAAAAAAGGGATATAT
>JBHLKA010000083.1:0-11410 GCA_048887145.1 Candidatus Hodarchaeota archaeon | reverse complement strand
AAAACTAATAGCTACTCCTGCTGAAATAGTATCTAATGAAGTTTTATTACAGATTTCATTTGCTTTAGATATTGCTATTATATCACTTATACCGCAATTAGAACCAAAAGCAGCGATAGTTTCATATTCTGGACCACCATATAAGGGATTGATATTAATTGGATTAAAAATGTTTACAACTTTCTTGCATCGAATGGGGCAAGCATAGCAGGTATCTCGTCCTAAATTAATTTTTTCAGCAACAATAGCAGGATCTATTTGTTTTGCGTATTTAAAATCTCCATCTCTAAAATTTCTCGTAGGAAGATTACCTGAGGATGCAAATTTTTCCATTAGATTTCCTCCTGTTCCAAAAGCAAACAACTCACTATAACCTTTAAATGTCTCATAACTCTCTTTTAAAATTGTTCGCATTTTTTCTTTATTATTCACTTTAGGTTTATTATGTCCTCTAACAGCTATCGCCTTTAAATTTTTTGAACCCATAACAGCTCCCATTCCTGTTCGTCCTGCTGCATTTCTATAATCATTAATGATACAAGCATACTTTACTAAATTTTCAGCAGCAACGCCAATACAAGCTACACGGATATATTTATCATCGAGTTCTCGAATAATATTTTTTTGTGTTTCTCCAGTAGATTTACCCCATAAATGACTGGCATCTCTAATATCAACTTCCTCATCTTGGATGAATAGATATATTGGTTTACTAGCCTTTCCTTCAACTATTACTGCATCAAATCCAGCATGTTTCAATTCAGCTCCCCAATAACCACCTACTTCAGATTCTCCAAATCCTCCTGTCAATGGGGATTTTGCACCTATACTATTTCTTCCTGTACAAGGGATACTAGTTCCAGTTAAAGGGCCATTAGCGAAAATTAATTTGTTTTTATAGTCAAGCGGTTTTATACCCTTAGGTACTTCTTTAAGAAGATAATATGAAATTAATCCTTCTCCTCCTATATATTTCCTATAAAAGATTTCATCGGGATGTTCGATTGAGACTTTATCACTTGAAAGATTAACCCTTAAGATATTCCCACTATATCCTAATTCCATATTTTTACCATATATCTTTTTATAAATAATATCCTTATTGGATATTTAATATTACTATTAAAATATTTTTATTCAAATTATAGATTATAAAAATGAACTTCAAGTGTAGTTTGAATAAAATTTGAATTATAAATTTTTTAATTTTAAATCTTCATATTTTTAATGTTTTGAGTACTTTTATGACTTTTTTAATATCATCTTCATTATTGTAATAATTAAATGCAAACCTAAGAAGAGTGTCTTTTTGATAATTAGGATATCTCTTTAAAGTGACATAAATGTTGTTTTTGATAAAAGCATTGTATATTTCCTCAGCTTTATCATGTTGAATAGTAATTATGCCTGATCTAAACTCAATATCTAAGGGTGTTATAATTTTTAAGTTAAATCCTTTTATTTGTTCTATAAAAATATTAGTCAAATGAATGATTCGTTCTTGAATTCTTTTAATCCCAGCTCTTATATTTCCATCTCCAATCTGAGTTCTAATTAAATCCAAACTACCTTTTAAAGATAAAAGGGCTGCAAAATTTGGACACCCTCCAAAAGTATCCATATATTTTGGTTTATTTATAACTTCGAAATTTTCATTGTTAAGAGAAAAAGGGTTTTCAACACTTAACCAACTTGAGAAAGGAATTTCTTTCTCACTAAGTAATTTACTGTTTAAATATAAAAATCCCGCTCCATAACCACACGCTCCCCACTTTAAAGCATTACTAACAAGTATATCTATATTCTGCTTCTTTACGTCGATTCCAAAAGAACAAAAGGATTGAGTAGCATTAATTATATTGATAAGCTTACTTTCTTTACAGAATGCTCCCAATTCTTCGAGATCTTGTCTAAAACCAGTAAGTGATTGAACATGGCTGTGAATTATATATCTAGTTTTATCTGAAAGGTTACTTTTAAAATCTTCAATGACATAGCAATGATTCATGTCATTTATTTTTCTATTAGGAAACCCTAATCGTTTGAATATGTGAACAGACGCAGGAAACTCGATTGAGGGATACAAAAATTCACCTTTTTTTAGGAATCTAGCTATAATATTCATTCCTGAAGATGTATTTGGTAGAAAGGCTATTTCATCAGCTTTAGCATTAATATATTCTGCAATACTTTCTCTCATTTTTTCTATTTTTTCGCAAAACGTATTAAAATGAATATCTCCAAAATATAGCATATCTTTAAAATATTCTATACCATTATTATATGCTGCTTCACTTAATGGAGAAGCAGAACCAGCCATAATATATGTAAGATTTTTTAGAGCTGGAAATTGTGTTCTTCTAATATTCTCCCAATCAATAGTCATATAATTTACACTTCCTACTTATTTATGAACTATAACCAAAAATTATATGATAATATAGTCCTAATTCTTTAATAAGTATAAATCATATTTTCCAAAAAAGATTTAAAATAATTAATTATGCAAATGGACGATTTTCTTAGATGTTTAAGCTGTGGGAAAAGTATAAGCAGTAAAACTGAGGAAAGCTATACTTATTGCACAGAATGTATGTTAAAATTAGACTTTAAGACTTCAGATTTGGATCATGAAGAAGTAGATAGATGTTTACAAAAAATCCTTAATTTCTTTGTTTCTGATGTAAATGCCGCTTTTACTAAAGATCCTGCAGCCCGTACGATTTTAGAAGTTCTTATCAGTTACCCAGGGATAAAAGCAGTTTTATTGTATCGTATAGCGCATTTTTTCTATGAACTTAATATGCCTTTTATCCCTAGATATATTTCTGATATCGCAAGAGAAATGACTGCTATAGAGATCCATCCAGGTGCTGATATAGGAAGTGATTTTTTTATAGATCATGGAGCTGGTGTTGTTATTGGTGAAACTGCCAAAATTGGTGACAACGTGACTATTTATGCTGGAGTAGTATTAGGCGGAACAAGTTTAAATCAAAAAAAGAGACATCCTACTATCGGGAATAATGTCGTAATAGGAACTGGAGCAAAAATATTAGGTCCAATAATTGTGGGAGATAATGTAAAAATTGGAGCAAACTCAGTCGTTATAGATGATGTTCCTCCTAATTCAGTGGTAGTAGGAGTACCTGGGAAAATAATCTCAAGAATAGGTGAGAAAATTGAAAAAATAGATCTTAGGCACGGCGATTTGCCAGATCCCATATCAATAGCACTCTCAAGCTTAGAAAAACGAATAAGAGAATTAGAGAATAAATTGTTTGTCAAGTCAGATGAAAAGGATATAGAAATTCATTATGGTAAATATGGTGGAGGAATTTAATTGAAATTTAAGGTGAATATAATATGGTAAATACTTATAATAATATAATAGAGACTATTGGTAGAACTCCTTTAGTTAAGTTAAATCGGATTATGGAAGATATTAACCCTAAACCTAACGTTTTTGCGAAATTAGAATATTTTAATCCCGGAGGAAGTGTTAAAGATAGAATTGGAATGGCAATGATACGAACTGCTGAAGAAAATGGACTAGTTGATAAAGATACAACCATAGTGGAACCAACCTCTGGAAATACTGGGATTGGTTTGGCCCTTATTTGTGCTGCTAAAGGATATTCTTTGATATTAACTATGCCAGAAAATGTTTCAATTGAGCGTAGAAAAATTTTGAAAGCTTATGGAGCAGATCTAGTCCTAACTCCTAAAGAAGGAGGAATGAAAGCAGCGATTGATAAAGCTGAGGAAATTTCTAAAGAAAAAGGTAAAATTTTTATTCCCCAACAATTTAAAAATTTTGCCAATCCAGAAATTCATCGCCAAACAACTGCTAAAGAAATTTTTAATGATTTAGATGGTAGAATCGATGCTTTCGTAGCAGGAGTAGGGACAGGAGGAACAATTACTGGAGTTGGTGAAATTCTTAAAAAAACAGTTGGCGAACGGGTTAAAGTTTTTGCAGTTGAACCTAAGAATTCCCCTGTTTTATCGGGAGGTAGCCCAAGCTCTCATAAAATTCAAGGTATCGGTGCAGGATTTATCCCTGATGTATTAAATACTGATATTTATGATAAAGTTATTCAGGTTGATTATGATGATGCAATTAAAACTGCTCGAAAATTAGCTCGATTAGAAGGGATTTTTGCCGGAATAAGCTCTGGAGCAATCGCATGGGCAACTCTTTATGTAGTTTCTAAGGAATTCATGGAAGGAGAAAATATAGTTTTCGTAGTCTGTGATACAGGAGAACGTTATTTGTCAACTGATTTATTTAATATTTAAATTTTACTCCAATTCGCCTTAAGAGCTAATTGGAATCACACTTGCTGTTAATATATCAGATATTCTCTTCCAAACTCTTTTCAGGTCGATCTTCTTTTTACTATTAATTTCATTTGAAACTAAGTTAAATAATTCCTTAATTTTTAAAGAGTGAAAATAATTTATATTCGGAGCAATTGTTGCTAGCATGTATTGCTTTTGACCATATCTTTCATTTTCATCAGGATAAGAATTAAAGTAAGCGTATCCCGACATCTTAATATTTTCAAGATTTAAAAGAATTCCTTCTGCATTTGTAATTTTCCCATGTCCATAAATGAATAAAGTTGCTTGAAAAAGTTGAGTACCGATCTCCTGAAATGAAAGATTGCTGGACTTAGGATAATGATTTATTAATTTAGGACCGTATTTATCATCCCAAAACATCAAAATTATAATGATTTTTTCAGTTTCATCAGGTAAGATGGATGGTACAATTTCCACATCAAAAGAAGAAAGAAATATATCCATTTTTTCTGTGATCGATTTAACCTTTTTATTTCTCTTAATTTTTCCAGAAATAACAGCTAATAAATCTTTTTCATTAAACGGTTTAGTTAAATAATCGTCCACTCCTAGTGTCTTACCAAAGCGGATATCTTCGGGAGATGATTTAGCAGTAAGAAAAATAAATGGAATTTGATTCACTTTAGGAATTTTTGAAACCTCAGTGAAAAATTCGTAACCATTCATTTCAGGCATCATAATATCGCTAATGATAATTTCTGGTACCTGATCTAGGTTAGAAAGAATATTAAGGGCATTTTTTCCATTTTTTGCTGTAATAACTTTAAAATTATTTGATTCTAAATTTAATTTGATAGCATATAGGAGATCAATATTATCCTCTACAATTAAAATTAGAGGTTTCAAAATTATGCCCTTTATTATATTAATAGTTTTATTTTAATATTTATTGAATAATTATTTAATTCTTTTGGATTATTTACTTTGAAATTTTGGGAGAAATATTAAAAAATTCGTTCCTTTTCTATATTCACTTTCCACAAATATTTTCCCTTGATGAAGTTCAATCAATTCTTTTGCTATTGTCAAACCTAATCCTGTTCCTGGGATATGATGAACTGTACTAGATCTAAAAAATCTGTCAAAAATGAAAGGGATATCTTTTGAATTGATTCCAATTCCCGAATCGATAAATTCAAATAAAGTGCCATCAATTCCTTCTGAATTATACTTTCCTAAATAATGATCAATTGCTTTAATAGTAACAGTGGATCCTGCTTTTGAATATTTCCAAGCATTATCAATAAGGATCCTAAAGACTTGATTAATACGAGCAATATCACCATATAAAATAATATTTTCATCTATATCGATATCAACAGAGATGTTTTTGGATTTAAGATTTGGTTCCATTAAATTAAGGTTGTCATTAATGATTTTTATAGGAGAAAATTTTTTCCAATCTAAGATCATTTTATTTTCATCTATTCTAGATAAAGTTAAGAGATCATTCACTAATTCATTAAGTAAGTTAACGTTCCGCATAATTCCATCCGTTAATTTATTTTCCTGCTCTTCAGTAATTTCGTCTCTATGCTTAGTTACATAATTTAATGACATAAGTAAAACAGCTATTGGATTTTTTAATTCATGAGAAACCGTAGATACAAATTGCTCTAATTTCTCTTCAGCTTTTTTCCGTGCTGTGATATTTGAAATAATTCCATCATATTGAATTATCTCGCCAGTATTATCAACAATAGGAACTCCCTGATCTCTCAAGAAAAAAATCTGATCAGTATCTCTATGAATGACTCTATATTCAAGATCATAAGGCTTTTTTTGTGCAATTGCTTCATTGAATTTATTTTGAGTTTCTTCCCTATCATCTTGGTGTATAGTTTTTAACCAAGCATTTGGATCGTTATAATGTTCCTCCGGCTGTACACCAGTCCATTCTTTCCAACGTTCTGATAAAAATATTGTGGTTCCTGTCTTATCAGGCAATGTAGAATATATAACATTGGGAATATTACTAATTAAATCAGCATATTTTTCTCGTTCCTCTTCAATCTGCTGATGAATTTTTTTGCTCTCAGTTATGTCTCTCAAAATTGATTGAATATACTTTCTACCACCTAATTTAATTACTTTAGCTGTAACATGTATATCTTTAATTTCTCCGCTTTTAGTTCTAAATTTAGTTTCAAAATCATCTCTACCATTCAAAAAAACTTTCTCAATATGAGATTTTGTAAATTTTTCATCCTCAATTACATTATAATCATTAATCTTCAACATTGCAAATTCTTGTCTTGAATAACCTAATAAATCACATATAATGTCATTAAATTCAATCGCTTTTAGTCTTTCAGGATCTATTATCGCAATTCCATCTGGAGATTGTTCAAAGGTAGTACGATATCGAAGCTCTGCCTCTTTAAGAAATATATTAACTTGCTCAAGATCTTTTGTTTTAAAGCGTAATTGTTTTTCACTTTCTTTTAATCTCTTGAATAGCAGGTCAATAGGGTTTTTTAAACCAATACTTATAATAGCTTTATATAATAAGAAAAATGCAACAATTTTAAAAATATGACCAATTAAGTTGGGGACGCCAAAAGCGGTAGTATATAAAGTAAATGCTATTTCCGAGCTTATAGTGAAGATCATTGAGCTGATTATTAAAAAAAAAATATTCTTATTAAAAATAAAACGATTCCTATACATTATTACAATGGTTATAACTAAAATTGCATCGATAATATATTCACTAATTATTTTAAAAGGCGTTAACCGTCCTGAAGGAAAACCTTCTATGTAGCATATCGGAAATAGTCCCAAAAAAATTAAAATTACAATTAAAGCTGTGTAAAGAGAAAATCCAATAAGATAATATTTTTCATTAACTTTTTTCTTTAAAACTAAGGAAGCTATTAGAAGCGATATTGATTGCAAATACCGAGCTGCTATCCATAATTGAGCAGGAAGATTGGTATCATAACCACTAAAAATATTCATACCAGTATAGGCTAATGTGTGGATTAAATCTATAAATCCTATAAATATAAAAGATAAGCCAACAACTAAAAAGAAAGAGTTATCAATATGTTCTCTGGAATTATATAAAATTGCAAAGATAGAGATCTTTATTACTATGCTAAATAATTCAGCAAGACTATGAAAAAGCAAATAATTGTAAAAATTTGTTAAACATATTAAAATAAGTATTATGATAAAAATGAAATAATCAATGTGATAATTCTTCCTTGTTTGTTGATCACTCATATTAATCCTAAAGGAATTAGAATAATACTGATTTTTGTAATAAAATATTTTAAAAATTTTTAAATATTTGCTCTTTCGAAAACAGTGTAAATTGTTGTTTTATAAATTTCATCCCAAAAACTTGAAGGAATAATATCTTTTATCTCGCCTATTAGATCTTCTATTATCTCGTCGGTTAAATCAGGACGAGTTTCTTTTAAATTGGGATCAGTTTTATGTAAAAAAACAGAAAATTTAATTTTATCAATTTGGTTTCCTAATTTTTTTATAATTAGCATTAAATATTTTAAAGCTAAACTATATCTTTCTTGATCTTGTATATCAATGACATAGATAATTTTGTCAGTTTCTTGAAAATTGTTTTTAAAATCTTCTAAATGCATTTTTCTATATTGCTCTTGTCCTCCAAAGTCCCAAATATTGAATTCCTCATCACTAATACTTAAGTTAGATGTTTCGATTCCTCTTGTAGGATTTGAGGATTTTAATGACATTAAGTTTAACCCTTTTAAGCTTAAAACTATTGAAGTTTTTCCACCATTATCTAAACCTATGAAGATAATCTTCTTTGCTGGGCTATTATTTAATTTTTTCTCTGACATACAATTACGGTAAATTTAATTTAAATAAATTAAGTTAATATATCATAAAGTTCTCTTTTTCTTCTTTCTCTAAAATCTTTACTAGAGATTTTTTCAATGAATCCTTCTATTCGAGATAATAATTTGAAAATGTCTTGATTTTTAATCATATAATATTTGTAATTTTCTTTTACTTCAAAACCCACTAAATTATTGTTAACCAAAATATTTAATTGATGTGATATAGTTGATTGACTCTTATTTAGTAAATTTTGAAGTTCTTCATTATTTTTTTCACTCTCTTTTAAATTATTTAAAATAGCTAAGCGTGTATCATCACATAATACTTTTAAAAATTTTAATAATTGATTATTTTTTGATTCCATTTCAATATATTCTTCTTAATTATTGAAAAATAATGTTCTTCGTTAATTTTTTAATATTATTCTTATAATTTATTTATGGTCATTATTTGTCTAGAAACCGAAATATTTAAATATGAATGTATCGACATATCTATTAATATAGATAATGAATTCAAAAGTGATTTTATATGGCCAGTGAATTATTTGATATTGATGAGATTGATAGAAATATTATTCAATTAATCCAAAAAGAACCAACTCTTACCCATACAGAAATAGCAAAACAAGTTAATAGAAGCCAACCAACAATTGGTATGCGAATAAGAAAGTTAGAAGAACTTGGAATTTTAAAATTTCAAGCGGGTATTAATGTTAAGACAACTGATCTAACTCTTGCGAGAGTTGAGATTCAAACGTTAAATCCTTCTGAAATTATAAAATTAGTTAAAAAATGCCCTTATATGCTAAATGTATTTAGATTAAGTGGATCCTCAAATCTAAGTGTATTAATGGCAAGTCCAAAATTGAGACACTTAGATCAGATAGTTAATCGACATTTTAGGAAAAATCCTGTTGTATTATCTGTATATATAGATATAATTACTGAAATAATTGAGGATTTTGTACTAAATTTTAACTTTAATTTTGATAAATGTGCTGCGACCAAGGATGGTCGTTGTTGTGGTAAATGCATAAATCAGAGCTAAGATACGCAAATTTTTTACTAAATTTTTATATTTGATAAAGAAGCTTTTTCATATTATAAAACATAAATTTTTAGATTAATTGAAATATTAATTAATATAATTCGCTAATATAATATTGAAATTAGATTATCAAAAACATTTATAAAATCATGTGTAATTAGCCAGCGTATCCGAGCAGTTAAGGAGGTGGCCTGCAGAGCCATTATTCATGGGTGCAATTCCCATCGCTGGCTCTTTTATATACTCTTTTTGGTGAAAATTATGAAAATTTACAACAGTTTGTCTTTTAAAAAAGAAGAGTTTAAGAGTATTAAAAAAAATGAGGTAAAAATGTATGTTTGTGGTCCTACTGTATATGACAGTCCACATTTAGGACACGCTAAATCCGCTATTGCTTTTGATGTAATCCACAGATATCTTAAGTACAAAAAATATAAAGTTAAGCTTATCAAAAATTATACTGATATTGATGACAAGATAATTAAGCGTGCAAATGAACTGAATGTTGATTTTAGGGAGTTAAGTGAGAAATACATCCAAGAATACGAAGAAATTATGAAGGCTTTAAATGTTGAGGAAGTTACAAAAAAGCCTCGTGCTACTGAAGTCATTCCTTTTATGATTGATTTTATCAATCTCTTAATTAAAAAACGACATGCCTATGAAAAGAACGGGTCTGTATATTTTTCAGTTAAAACATTTCCAAAATATGATACAATTTTACAGAACGTTAAAGAAGATGTAGTTCAAGAGGAAAATGATGATTATTTAGGCGATCAAGATACTTCATTTGGAGAGGATAAACTTGATCCAAGAGATTTTGCATTATGGAAAAAAATGAAAGAAGGAGAACCTTTTTGGGAAAGTCCATGGAGTAAAGGGAGACCTGGGTGGCATATTGAGTGCTCTTCAATGGCTTTAAATTTCTTGGGCGAAACTATTGATATTCATGGAGGTGGCCAAGATTTAAAGTTCCCACATCATCGAAATGAAATCGCTCAATCAGAATCATATACAGGAAAACCTTTTGCAAACTACTTTCTACATAATGGATTTGTTAATATTAACGATGAAAAAATGTCAAAAAGTTTAGGGAATTTTTTTCTAGTATCTGATCTCTTAAAAAAGTATGATCCGATGGTGATTCGTTTATTTCTTATATCTAGCCACTATCGAAGTTCAATAAATTATACTTTGGAAATTATGGACCAAGCAAGAAAAAATTATACCAGATTAATAAATACTATCAAAAAAGTGAATACACTTAATTTAATTGATAAAGAAAGTAAGGTGATTGAAGAATTAATTAATACATTAAATGAAACAGAAAATAAAATTATTAATGCCATGGATGATGATTTTGACACTCCTATTGTATTAGCAGAATTATTTTCACTAATTAGAGAAATAAATAGAATCATCCTTAAAGAGAGTAGAGAAATTAATTCAAAATTCAAAAAAAGATTTTTTCAATTCATTAACTTTATAGATCAAATATTAGGTATTTTTCCTGATTTAGAACATAAAATTAATAAAATAAAATTCGAGGAAACTGATAAAAAAGATAATCTCATCAAAAGTCTAATCACGATTTTAGGAGAAACAAGGAAAAAACTAAGGGAAAAAAGAATTTACGATATCAGTGATTATATTCGAGAAAAATTAATAGAATTGGGAATAGATGTAGAAGATAAGAAAATTAACAAGGTATAAAGACTTTAATTTCAGTATCACTATTTTAAAAAATTTTTTTCCAGAAAATATATCATATTTTTAACTTCTTTTTTCAAACATAACTGTCCATGAACAGGAACATTAACCTATAATTGAACTATTATATCTAAAGAGTTAAATATAGAGAAAGTATTATTAAGGAATACTGTATAGGTAAAAATCTATACATTTATGAATCCAAAATATATCTTATTAAGGTAGTAAATAAAATGTTATTCATATCATATTGGGAACTAAATCAAGATTTTGATCCATCAGATTTAGCTGAAATCGCTCAGAAGCTTATGAGTAAAAAACTTTATCCAGTGGAAGGAGTTAAACAAATAGGCTTTTATATTAGCACATCAGACTATTGGGGTATTACCATAGAAGAAGCTGAAAATGAAGAACAAATGGCAAAAGGGTCAAATATATGGAGACTTGCCAA
>JBHLKA010000082.1:0-11482 GCA_048887145.1 Candidatus Hodarchaeota archaeon | reverse complement strand
CAATATCTTCTCATTTGAAATTCTTTTCCCTAGGGAATATCGCAATGTTTCAGTACCTGCTTCAGGTGCTATAGTTATCGATTTAATGTTAGCTCTTTCAAGGACTCTAATTATTTTTGGAGTCAAATGATCTATTCTAATTGAGGGAATACTTAGTTTCTTGCCTTTTTTCACAATATAATCGCAAATTTCATAAAATTTAGGATGAGAGGATACACACGATCCAATTAAAGATATTTTTTCAAATTGCGTTTGTAAGATTGCTTCTTTAATACTCTTAAGGATAATTTCATAACTTCTATTTCGAAAAGGGGAGTTATGAAATGAAGATATGCAGAATTTACATTGAAATGGACAACCTCTATTGATTTCAATAAAAAAATTTTCTTCAAAAATTTTTCTCCAAGTTTTCGACTTGGAAATTAATTGAAAAATAGGAATAGGCGATTCGTCCACATTTTCTAGAATTGCTCTTTTTGTTTCATTTTTTAAACTTGGAATATAAATCCCATTTATTACCTTTAGTTGGTGAAGGAGTTCTTGAAAGTTAATTTTAGCCGTTTTGAACTTCAAAAATGTTGCTAAAAAAAGATTAAGATTTGGTTCACAATCACCAATGAAAAACAGGTCGAAAATTTCATTTAGAGGTAATGGATTTGAGGTAATTACGTGTCCACCCCCTATAATTAAAGGATATTTAAATCCTTCTTTTAACATTGTTTCTCTACGCTTTTGTGAATAAAGAGGGATACCTGATTTTTCTATAATCCATAGAACATTTTTAAAATCATTTTCATAGTGAATAGAAAACCCTAATATATCAAAATCAATAGGATTTATTTTATTTTCAATGCTCCTTATACTTTGATCAGAACTATGGTCTTCTGAGGCAGGAAACCTTATTCCTTTGGGAAGAAATATTCTTTCACATACATATTTTTCATTTGAATTAATAAGATAATACAGCAGTCTTATAGTATATGAAGAGATTCCTAATTCATAATAATTTGGATATACTAAGCCAAAAGATAAGTCAATTTTTCTCCAATCTTTTTTAATTACACTAATTTCATTCATCAAAAAATTCCAAAATTTCTAACAAATATATTAATTATAACCATCCAGTTCTTGTTGTATATTCTTGATTTCTTCTACAACTAAAGGTAAAATTATTCCAGTCTTATGACGAATTACAACTTCAGCACGTTCATCTAAATATGTTGGTTGATCGTTTATTATAATTAATTTGCCACCATCTCTTAGAGTGTATAAAGGTAAATCACATACAGGTGCTACCTCTAATGATGATCCTGCAATTAGCATTACATCCGCCTTTTGTGCTAATGCTCGTGATTGATATATTTCAAAAGTTGGCAGACCTTCTCCAAATAGTACAACTGAAGGTTTCAAAGGTGATGAACAAAAATCACATTTCGGACCTCCTTTTTTTTCCTTTTTCAACTTTCGCATAATCTGATCTTTTGTATAAGAAGATTTACACCCGAAGCAATTAAATCGATTGATATTTCCATGAACTTCATATACTATAATTGAACCTGCTTTTTGGTGAAGCTCATCAACATTTTGAGTTATAACTGCTTTAACAATATCCATTTTTTCTAATTCTGCCAAAGCATAATGACCAGGGTTTGGTTTTGCCTTAAAAAGGTTTGGAGCAACGTCTTGAGCAAGTTCCCAGAATTTTGCTGGATTTTTTAAAAATGCATGAATGTTACCATAAATTTCGGGTTTATACTTTTCCCAAATACCGCCATCCCCGCGAAAATCTGGTATTCCAGATTCTGTTGAAACCCCTGCTCCGGTTAAAACAATCGCCTCTTTTGAATTATATAATAATTCAGCAGCCTTTCGAATTTTTTTCTTTTCTTCTAATTTAACTATTTTCATTATCTAAATCAGCTACTTCATCAGATTAATTACTATTACTTATGCAAATTTTTGTTTCTATTAAGAAATCTCCTTAGATCATCTCTATATGGATGAATTATTTTATAATTATATTATGAATTATTAAAATTTATTTATTATAAGATATTCTAAAAATTTTCAGAAAAAATTACATAAATATTTAAAACCTAATCTTGAGACCATTTGTTACCTCAATATCATAAAAAATTAAAATTTTGAATAATTTTAAATTTATGTAGATATACGATCATAATTGAAAAACTAACACTTTAAGATTTTACTCATGATAACTGGTTTTGCTATTATTCTAGATGATGAAATTCTATATATTTCAAATGAAAATAAATTCCTAATGTTTGAAATTGTATTATTTATAGAAAAATTAATTCGTAGTATAAATCCTGATAATGGCTGGCGTTTAAAAAATATTTTTTTTGAAGGTAAGTCTGGCAGAGAACGTATGATAATCAGGCATATTGTTACTGAAAATCTTCACAATCTTTTTTATTGTATAACAGGTGATTTTTTATCTAACTCTGAAGAAGCAGATAATCTATTAGAAGAATTTTATGAAAAGGTTAATGCAAATTACGATGATCCAAATAAATTTGGAGAATATTCAAAAAAATCTGAATTTTGTAAGGTTATTAAATTAATTACTGGATATTTGTGGGAAAAATACCATTATCCGCTAGAAGATGAGGAAATTGAATACGATTATGCCCAAGTAGAGAATAAAATTATTTATTGCGGAATTTCTGCTCAAGGATTACCTATTATCTCTCAATTATATGATACATCTCTATTAGATGACCTAAAGCGAGAGGTTACTAATGAAAATATCGAAATATTTAGTTCAAATTTATCAGCAAGATTAGCTACAATAGCAATGAATACTCAGATCCGAGCACAGATGAATATCAAAGAGATTCAATTTGATGATCTAGTAGAGAACACAAGTAAAACGTTGATTTTATTTGGAGATATCAATGGTTATTCTCTTGATTTCGTAGCATCAGGCGATTTTAATAGAATTAAAGAGATATTTGAGCAACTTGAAGAGAGCATTTCCCAAGAAGAGATATTAAAACAAGAATTTTCAGGGGATTTAAAACCATATCGTTCGTTAAAAACTTATTTAAATGAAATTATTCAAGAATTTGATCAATAATTTCTAATAATATGCTCATTTCTAAATATTTATGAAAGCTGTTATTCTAGCGGCTGGAACTGGAACGCGGTTAAGGCCTATTACAGCCACTAGACCAAAACCACTAATTCCTGTAGCTGGAAAACCCTTATTGGAGCACACTATTTTAGGTTTAATTGATGCAGGAATTGATGAGCTATTAATACTCGTAGGATATAAGAAAGAAATGATTAAGGCTTACTTTGGGGGAGCTAAAGAAAAATTTGATATTAAAATTAATTATCTTACTCAAGAAGAATATTTAGGAACAGCTCATGCCGCTGGATATGCTAAAGATTTTGTTAGGGATGATGATTTCCTACTAATTTATGGTGATTTATTAATTGATTCAAAAATATTTAAAGAATTAATTCACAAATTTAAAACAACACCCTGTGAAGGATTAATTTCCTTAATTGAGGTGAATAATCCACAAAACTATGGAATAATATCACTTGATTCAAATGGATTTGTAAAAAAAATTACTGAAAAACCTTCCCCCGACTTAAATTTAGGTAATCTTGCTAATGCAGGAATATATTTATTTAAACCTAATATATTTAAAGCAATCGAACAAACTGAGAAGTCAATCAGAGGAGAGTATGAATTTACAGATTCTATGGAAATTCTACTTAATAAAATGAATGGAAGGATTTATGCGTATAACATCAAAAACTTTTATTGGAATGATATTGGTTTACCGTGGCAGCTTTTAGACGCAAATAAGTACATTTTAGAGAATCAAAAAGCAAAAATTCTTGGAAAAGTTGAAAAAAATGTTATTATTTCGGGAGAAATATATATAGGAGAAGGAACGGTTATAAAATCCGGAACACATATTCAAGGACCTTGTTTTATTGGTAATAATTGTTTAATTGGT
Source organism: Candidatus Hodarchaeota archaeon (assembly GCA_048887145.1). GTDB lineage: Archaea > Asgardarchaeota > Lokiarchaeia > Sigyniarchaeales > SOKP01 > SOKP01. The sequence continues at coordinate 7,484 of JBHLKA010000082.1, read as the reverse complement.
CCAAATGCTTTTATTCGACCATATACTTCAATTGGAGATAATTGTCATATAGGAATGTCTGAAGCTAAGAACTCACTTATTTTTTCAAATACAGCAGTTCCTCATTTTAATTACATAGGAGATAGCATTGTTTGCGAGAATGTTAATCTCGGGGCTGGTACAAAATTATCAAACTTACGTTTTGATAATGGAAATGTAAAGATGAATATAAATGGTAAGTTAATTGATTCAGGTCAGAGAAAGTTAGGAGCAATTATCGGGCCAAAATCTCAAACAGGAATCAATGCTAGTATAATGTGCGGAAAAATTATAGGGGAAAACTCAGTTATCGGTGCCCATACATTAGTAAATGAAGATATTCCCCCAAATACTCTTTATTATCAAGATTCTGATGGAAAAATTATAAAAAAACCAAATCCTTTCTCAAATTAGAATTTTTTAAAAAAAAATTTTTAATCCGTATTTGGTGTTCTTTTTTTAAAATGACGTAATAATTTAGAAAAATTAAGTGGTTTTTCTGTGTAATTTAATTCTCGAAGTGCTTGTTCTTGATAAGCAATAAACAGCTCATTTGAAAATCTCTCCCAATCTTTACAAATCTCTAATGTCTTTTCATCATTTCTTAATAAAGTATCATAAGACATTAATCTTGAAAATTCACTTGCATACTCTTCTATTAAATCATTATTAGCTCCCTTTAGTAAATCTTTGATAAAGTCTTCAGGAGGATACCAGTCCCTTACTCTCTGAAAATCTCGATGTATTTGAGTTAATAATACATTACGTGGGCCTTCCCATAATTCCTGTACAAAAGCATCACGAACAAAACGTGGAAAGCATAAAAAATCTTCCATTACTCCATGACCTCCAAAAAAAGATATTGCCATTCTTATCATTTTAGGACATTCATCCGCTACTACTATTTTTTGTAGCATTATTAATTCACGTAATCTATATCGACGTTTTCGTTCCTCAAGATCTTCAATTTCTTGTAAATCCCTTATACCACTAATTAGCTCTTCATTAAAGTGAATAAATTCTGAATAAACCTTAAAAGCTCCTACAGCAGTTCTTTTAGCGAAACGGTCTAATTCAGCAATTTGATTAATCATCATAGGGAAAGAAGCAACTGGGACACCAAAGGCAGTCCTAAACTTAGCATATAAAACCGCTTCTCGGGCTATTCGTAATGCTCCTGCTGCCATGCCAAATGCCACATGTAATCTAGATAAAGAAAGAACTATCCCTACTACATTAGCTAAACCTTTTTCCAGCGGACCAACAGGATAGGCTATTGCTCCATTGTAGCTGATTTCAGCTGTTGGGAGTTCAGCAGTTCCTAACTTTGGTTTTAGGCGATCTATTGTATATGAATTTCTAATTTCTTTTTCCTTATTGTTTGGAAGCCATGCTGGTACTACAAATGCTGCTACCCTGGTTGATGAATATGTATCCTTTGGTTTAGCTGTAACAAGCGCATAGTCTGTGTGGGCTGCTGAACAAAAAAATTTTTGCCCATAAAGCCTCCATACATTTGATATTCCATCTGGACCTTCTTCTTTTTCAAATACCGCTTCAACAAGATTGGCAGGCACATCACTTCCCCCCTGAATTTCACTAACAAACTGAGACCCTCTAGCATAATCTCCATTTTTTCCGTCTCTTAAATATTTAAATATGTCGAGAGCTTCAGAAGATAACTCACTTTTATATTTCTGTAAAAGCCATATAAGGCCATGAGTACAAGCTACTGGACACATTACACCAGCTTCCCCATTTTCATATAGTAAAAACATCTTCATAAATCTACTCCATGCTGTATTTCTATTTGGATCCCAGAGTCCAAGGCTAAAAATCTCCCGTTCTAAGGTTTCGGTTTCCCAACAGCGTTCGATTTTATCAATTCTATGATTATGCGCGTCATAATGTTTAATTTTTGTAACTTTTATTCTATTTTCAAGTTCGGTTGATTTATCAGCAAGATCTTTCCATTTATATGAAACATAATCAGATAAAGCAGAAAGGTCACGATTAATTATCTCATATTCATCAGGAGGACAATAATGTTTGACTAAAACTTGAAAAAATACATCATCTCGATAATAGTTAAAATTATCTCTTACATATAGATAATCATCAAAGGAATATGGATTATCTCTGTTGCCTTCTTCATTAGACACGCTAATAACCTCATATTAAAATTATTTTGAATAATGATATTAATTACTTAATTTACTTATGTTATAAAATTAATGCAACTCAAAAAGTAGTATACTTCTAAATAAAAAATTCTATAAAAAACAGTTAAATGCTAAAAACAGTATTATTATTCTTGTTCACTTAAATCTGAATTTTCGCTCCCAGAATCTGTAGAAACTTTTGCATGGGCATATTTTTTAACATTAATCCGTTCAGTTCTTCTTATCTCACTTTTTCGTGTCCGTTTTACTTCAACTTCAACAATATCAAAATCCTCTTCTTTAGGAACATATACTTTATCTTCCCCACCTTCAGGTATAGATATTATTTTACTTTTAACTATCGTGCAATTAGATAATGGATAGATGGTTTTGGCAACTCTGGTAATTTGATTTTCAAATTCATGAAAAATAATTCCATTAGTAAATTTCTCATGATTCAGATTTTTAGCAAATTCTTTAAGAATTTCTGAGATGATTTTTCTAATAATTATTTGCTGAGAACTTCTTGCTCTTCTTATAGTGGTACATATGGTGCTAAGCCGGAATGTCCATTTATCTTTTGTAGTTAGATTTAAAATTACTTGAATTTTTGAACTTCCTCTGCCGATTAATGATCGAATATAATCATTTGTATACTGATGGCCCCAAAAAATGCTCTTACATGTATTTCCTTCTGAATTTAAATCTACGATTTTAAATTTTAGCTTTAAACTTATATCTGCATAATCTTGAGTGATATCATATAGTAGAATTTCAACAGTTCTTCCTAATATATTATTTTGGAATCCAATAACCTCCCCAATCTCTCTAAAATTGAAACTTTTTGGAGCTATTACTGTGAACCAATTTTTATCTTTGAAAGAAATTTTTTTCGTTTTAGGTTTCCTTTTTCTAGCTTTCTGACTCATTATAAAATTACCTCATAACTATTGTTCTTATTTTTTCTGGATCGTATTTGAAGTCTGGTTCGAGATCTCCCTTCTTTTTGTAGTATTTGATTAATCTATAAACTTTTGATTCAGTTCTATTAAGACCCTTTTTAGCTTCTAAATCTTTATGATTTGTTTCAAGATGTTTTCTGATATTCAATGCTTTTTTAACCAAATTTGATAAATCTTCAGGCAATGGTGCTTCAATTTCATTTTCTTCAAGAATTTGGCTTATTGATTTACCAGTAACAACTTTTACCAACGGAACACCATAAGAGTCTCGAAGAGTGGTACCGATCCTAGATTTAGAAAGACCTTTTCTAGCTAATTTTACTACTTCACTTTCTACTTCTTCTCCGCTAAGCTCCACCCAAACAGGCTTTTCCAATCTTGCCGGGCGTTTTGAACCTGATCTTCCTCTCTTTCTGCTATGCATTCGAGCCATGATATCACAGCACTATTCTGTTGATCATAAATTAGATATAAACTTAAATGAACTTTCCAAAATAAAATTTTGGAATTTTAATTTAATATTAGAGGAAAATAGGACTATATCTAAATAAGCCTTAGAAAATTATAGTAATTATGAAAAAAGAAGAAGATGTAATTTATTTCATCACAAGAAATAATCACAAATTTAATGAACTAAAAAAGCTATTTGAAAATGAAAATCTTCCTTATCAATTAAAACAATTAAAACTTGAAACTATTGAAATACAAACGGAATTAGTAAGAAAAAACGCTATTTTTAAATTAAATAGCGTAAAATCAAAAGTTAATTGCTCTTGTTTTATAGAAGATGCAGGATTTTTTGTTGATGATCCTCTTAATGGATTTCCAGGAGTGTATTCCTCTTATATATTTAAAACAATAGGGAATGAAGGAATTTTACGATTAATTAATAATTTTAAACATTCTAAAGCTCATTTTATTGCGATTTTTGCCTTATTTTTCAAACCTTTAAATAAAGTTTTCCTATTTGAGGGAAGAGTAGAGGGAAGAGTATCAGAAAGAATCCAGGGTTTCGGTGGATTTGGATTTGATCCAATTTTTATTCCCAATGAGATTCCCAATAAGACATTTGCAGAATTAACAATGGAAGAGAAGAATGAAATTTCTCATAGAGGGAAAGCTTGGCGAGAAATGATTAAGTTTTTTAAGGAAAATTAAAAAAAGTATCAAAAGGTTTGCCTAAAGATATCCATAATCGTTTGCCTACTCAATCGTATTAGTATTATGTACATGCCTATAAATCCTACTAATACTGAGATGAAATATACTCTTAATAAAACATCAATTGGTATTTGAAATATGATTGGCATCTCTGTCATAAGTCCCATATTTGTCTCCAATAAATAAGCACAATAAGTTCCAATTATTGTCCCCATTGTTCCACTGGATAACATTAAAATCATACTTTCTATAAGAAATAATTTCCTAACATTTTTGACTTTCATGCCAATAGACCTTAAAATGCCAATTTCAAATTTCCTTTCAAGCATAATTGCATACATAGAACTGATTAGGCCGAAAACAGCTATTGCGATAGCGAACCAATTTATTATCTCCATTAATGTACTTTGTCGTTCATACATTTCATTAAGAAAGATTATTTTCGAGATGGCATCATCAATAAAAAAATCTTTATCTTCATATGAAGATTGAATCTCTTCTTTAGTTTCTTCAATGTTTTCTTCAGAATCATCTAGTAGATTAATAAAAATTTTATCCACTGCCATATCTGGACTTCCAGGGTTCTCAATATCCATTAATCGCATATAATTCTCCAAAGAGACCATGATTCCGCTACCTGCAGCCATTGAAACAGAACTTCTAATATTCCAAAATCCTGGTATTCCGCCAGAGATTCCAACAACCGTAAAAATTAAAGGATCTCTCACTAGGTCCCCTTTTTCAGTCCCAGTTTCATTCTCATAAAAAGAAATCAATACGTTTTCACCAATATCTTTAATTCCAAGAACCGTTGCGAGTGATCCTGAGATAATACATGTATCATTACGATTAAAAAGTTGATTGAAAGAATAATCATTTCCGCTTCCTGGACTATTCCAGATGATAAGGTTTTTATCTACTAAATTAATAAAATCTTCTTCAATTCCAATAAGACCAACTTCAAATTCTTCAAACGATATCAGATCTGAAGCTCTCGTTTTATATTTCCTTTCTGATTGTTCTGTATAAAATTCAAAAACATTTAGAAAAGCTTCATTTAATGATTCTTCATCAAACATTCCCCCTTCACTAAAGTCGTAGATTAATGATAAAACTGATGTAATATCAAACATATTATATAAGGTTATTGCTACGTCATCTACACCTGGAAGAATCTTAATTGCATCTGCCATTTCTGAAGTAACAGCATCAGGGTCCCCTTCTAATCCTTGATTAATTAAAACTAGATCTGAACCATATTGGAATCTTAAATTTAAAGACATATTTTCAGATTCCATCTCAGTTACACTAGTTATAAAGAATATAAATGAAAAGCTAATCGCAAACATGACGATAGTGCTTGTATTACGTCTTCTATTGCGCTTTAAAGAAATTTTTATAATATTAGCATATTTTCTGATGGTAGGTTTAATAAGCCCAAGAAATATTTGTTGTATTAGAGGAACAATTCCAACTGACGCAAAAACGAAACCAATTAAAATTGCACCTAGCAAACCGATAAATAATCCCGCAATTAACATAAATTCACCACTAACGAATATAGTAGGCAAAAGAATGAAAACTACCATACCGATTGTAGCAATAGAGATTCCTACAAGAAAGCTTTTGACATTAATACTCCCTTCTTTCTTAACTTCCCATCCTTCTTCCTTCGCATGAAAGGGAGTAATTGATTTAATTAAATTTATTCTAGCAGTTTTAAGAGCGGGTAATAGAGAAACAGCTAAGGCGCCACCAGCTCCTATTGAGAACGCAAGAAAAATTGTTTGAGGTTGAATAACATATTCTACATTTTGTAATGGAAAACCAGTTACTACGAATAAGAAGTCAACTATTGGGGGAGTAAATATCAGTCCTATAATAATTCCTAAAAGTGAACCGATGATTCCGATTAAAGCCCCTTCAAACAAGACCACTTTAACGGGAAATGTCTTTTTGCCACCAACTACTCGAAGAATCCCATATTCCCTAACTCTTTCTTCAGTTGAAGTTGATAAGATGGAGTTGATCAATATCCCCGTTATAAGCATTCCAATTATCGTAATGAACCAAAATATAACAGTCATAGCAATTAATAGGAATTCCTCGGACCCTATTTCCTCTAGTTTCGGCATTGAAACACTAAATTCATTTATATCTAAATTAGATTGTATAACTGTACCAATTTCTCTTAGTTTTCTCTTAGTTTCATCAACATTTCGTATATCATAAATTGTCTCTGGGCTTTCTAATGTACCATAAATAAAATTGATTTCCTTCTTTCCATTAACAAGAAAAGACTGAGCTTGTTGTAGGTTGACCAAAATCAATGAATTCTCCAATTCTGTAAACTTAAACTCTTGTTGACAAATTGCGACAACTTCTAAATCAAGATCATCTAAATACTCTAGATGGATAAAATCACCTACAGTCAAATTCATTAGCTCAGCAACTCTCCATAAGATCACACACTCTCCATTAGCAGGTTCGTCTAAATAACGAGTTCCAGTTTTAAGTCCATTTTCATCAACTAATACTAAATCTCCCATATGTCCATTATTAGCCTCTTTTAAAAAGTCTAAGCCATACAGTTCTAGAGTTGAATTTGTAGAAGATTTATTTGAAGATGCTCGGACTAGCATCATTATCCGTGGGAAGAATTCTTCAACCCCTTCAATATCTTGTAAATTATTATCTATGATATCTTCATCAAAATATGGATTAAAACTAATATCTGTTTTTATTCTTTTAGAAATCATAATATCAGCATTTCCAGTACTACTGGTTATTGTTTGCATGTAATTATATGACATTGTATCATTTACCATCCCAATTGCAGTTAGTAAAACAATTGAGATCATAATTCCTAATATAGCAAATAAGGCTTTAGCGCGATCTCTCTTTAAATTAAGCCAAGTAAGCTTAATGAATTGGAGATTTAATTTATTCCTAATCTTATATAAGATTCTTTTTAAATCCAATTTATCACTTCATATTTTAATTATCTTTATTAATCTAATATACTGAATTTCTTTTTTTTTCTATCAAATTTTCGAAGTATAATCCCATTATCTTCCAGAATTACTTTTATCTCTTCTTCTTCCCTTCTAACTAATCTTATCTTTTTGCAAGTTTTACTTTTACAATAATAATCCTCAGCAGGTTCATCTTTAAAGTACCA
>JBHLKA010000081.1:0-11488 GCA_048887145.1 Candidatus Hodarchaeota archaeon | reverse complement strand
TTTAGATTTTTTTCACGCATGGGAAATTAATGATGATAGTGGTAAATTCAGATATTTTGTCTCCAAAATGTAAATTTTAAGAAAAAAAGTAATTTGTCTAAATTATTTATCCATTACCATCTTTAATAACTTTATAATTTTATCTTCATTAATTTCTTCAAGAGAGTCAACTTTCAGATGTCTTGTTGTTTTTCCACTACCTTCAAAAAGTGCAATTTCCTCTTTTGTTAAATCCTTAATTGAGAAACCAAGATTGACATGTGTTTTTAAAGCAACAATATAGTATTTATTTCCATAATAAGGAACTCCATATTTCATTTCTTCTTTAATATCAGGGTACATATTTAATATAACTTCCCTTAATTTTTGACAAATATCTTTCTGAGGAGATTTCTGTTTTTCTATGTATTCCTCAACTTCATTATCCATATTCTTGATTACAATACGATCCTATTAAATTTTTTTTAAAATTTAAATCTCGAATCCAATATTGCATGTATATTTTATTTAAAATGGATTATTTCAGTTTAATAGTAGTTGATATTCAAATAGGTGGTAAACTCGAACTCCAAGCATAAATTATTAACTTTAGAAAATATTAGAAAAGGAATTTTAGGCGGATTTTATTTTTTGAAATACTGGGCAAGGAAAATTCCTTTAGGAGTAAATTATGATTTAACATGGCAATGCAATTTAAAATGTAAACATTGTTATTTCATAGCCTCTTCTAAAGAATTAAATACTAATTCCGCAAAAAATCGAGAAGAGTTAACGGATGAGCAGTGGTTTAAGGTATTTAAATACCATAGTGATATGGGAATTATAAGTGCTTCATTAACAGGAGGAGAGCCTACTCTTAGAATGAATTTAATTCATCAAGCTGTAAAATTATTTCCATCAGTCCAGATCGCTTCAAACGGAATTATAAAATTACCATGGATTAAGCATCATAAACAACCTGTTTATTGGGTAAGTTTAGATGGTAGAGAAGAAATACATAACACTATTCGGGGCGCAAATATTTTTAATAAAGTGATTGAAAATATTAAAGACGATAAAAGGGTACTAATATCAACCACCTTAACAGCGATGAACTATAAAGAAATTGTAAACGTAGTGAAAATTGCGTATGAAGTAGGTGTCTCAGGTCTTTTTTTTTTAATATATACAGGATATCCCAATGATCCCTTATTAGTAAGAGGAGAAAAGTTGAAATTTATCACTGGGAGTATATTAAAAGTTATGAGGGATTATGGTGATTTTATTTTGATTTCTAAGAAAATGCTTGAACTTTATATTACAAAAGAGTTTGTTCCATATTGTATTTTTAAAAGAGGTGGAGTAAAAAGTTATTACCCAAATGGTCAACGGAAATTCTGTGTTATGGGTAATTCACCGCTATTATGTGCAAATTGCGGGTGTATTGTACCTGTAGCATACTATGCTCTTTCTAAATTTGATTCAGAAACTATTGAAAAAATTAAAAAATTTCCTTTTTAAAAAGTTAAATACTATTTTGAGTTAGTATAAATATTATTGCCAAGAGGAATGAGCAATAATTGCATCAGTAGGACATATGTCCTGACATGCCATACAATCAGTACACTCGCCAATATTTTCAGCTATAACTTTCCCGTCTACTAACTCATATACTTCAACAGGACAGACATTAACACAATCCTCAGCCCCAACACATTTATCTAAATCGATTTCAACCCAATGATCTTTATCTTCCCATTTTTTAATATCTACCATATCAATTTCACTTATAGCCTTTCTACTAAATTGATAATTTTCACTTATAATAAGTAATTTATGCATTTATTAAGCCGATGCTTTCTATTATATAAGCCAATATTATGATTGCTTGATATAATATAAAACGATGATTTATTTAGGGTTTTTTTTCTCTAAGTATGTTATTAAATATCAATTTAATTAATAAAGGTTTTGATAATATATTCAATAATTCCTAAACAGGAAAAACTAAGTCTGAATAAATTTTTGGATTATGATAAATCAGCAGATCAATTTTATGATAATATCTATTTAAAAGGGCAAAATTTGGTCATAAAAATTCCTTTAAATGTTAATAAGGAAAAAGATATGGATATTATTATTGAATCGTTTGACTTAACAAAATATACTTATCTATTATCTTACTGATAGATAATTTTAAATTTACGCTAAAAATCAAGTAGGATTACAAAATTTAATCAGATTTAGAAGTTAATAACACTTTAGACAATTTCAAAATTATTTATGGTAATTATTGCACATTTTTTTAAATATTTTAAACATTTGTTTGTATTAAGGAATTTGTTGTGGTTTTTAAAAAATGGAATTATCTGAAGAACAAATTAAAAGGTACTCAAGACAAATTGTTTTAAAAGAAGTTGGAGGAATAGGCCAACTGAAGTTATTATCTTCGAGGGTAACCTTAATAGGTTTAGGAGCGCTTGGATCCCCTGCAGCATACTACTTAGCTGCCGCTGGGATTGGAAAGCTGAGAATCATTGATTCCGATATAGTCGAAATATCGAATCTACATCGACAAATCCTTCATTTCACAAATGATCTATATCAAGAAAAAACTAATAGCGCTTATCAAAAGCTGAAATTATTAAATCCTGACTGTAATATTGAAATAGTTAATGAAAGAATTGTTGCAAGTAATGCCAAAAGGATACTTAAAGATTCAGATTTTGTAGTAGAAGGTTCTGATAATTTCCCAACAAAAATGTTAATAAATGATACTTGTATTAATTTAGGAATACCTTTTACAATTGCTGGAGTTTTACGATTTCATGGACAGATGATGACAGTAATTCCAGAACAAAAGACTGCATGCTATAGATGTATATTTGGAGATTTGGATGGAGAGAATACTGGTATGTCTTGTTCTGAAGCAGGAGTGATTGGTTTTATACCTGGAATCTTGGGTAGCTTAGAAGCAAACGAAGCTCTTAAATATATTCTTAAAATTGGAGAATTAGTCATAAATAAAATTCTTTATATTGATCTTCTTAGAAATAGCTTTAATTTTATAGATGTTTATAGAGATGAAAATTGTATCGCTTGTGGTGATGACTCTAAAGATTTAGTTGAAGTTATGCAATATGGGAGGGATAACGTATGTCAATAAATGAATCAAAAGATACTAAAAAAATCGTTATGAATCATTTAGACATAAGGGGAAGAGTGTGTCCAATGACATTTGTTTATACTAAGCTTACTCTTGAAAAACTTAATAAAGGGGATATTTTAGAAGTTCTTTTAGATTTTCTTCCTGCCGTTAAGAATGTACCAGATAATTGTAAGATACAAAACTTAGCGGAATTATTAGAAGTTAAAGAAATCGATCCAGATAAAGACATTTGGCTTTTAAAACTAAAGAAACTTTAGTGATCAATGCAAAGATTAATGAAATATAGAAAGAAAAGTAAAATTTTAGGAATAGGATTAATTTCAGGAGGATTAGACAGCTTAATAGCATCATTATTACTAAAACTCCAAAATATTGAAGTTATAGGTCTTAACTTTAAATCTCCCTTTTGTATTTGCGATAAAGCTTTAAAAAATTCAGAATGTGGATTGAACCTCTACTATGAAAAGTTAGGGATTAACCTTTTTTTTGTTCAAAAAGAAGATGACTATTTAGAGATAATACGTATTCCAGAATTTGGATATGGAAAAAATCTAAATCCTTGTATTGATTGTAGAATTTATATACTTAAAAAAGCAAAAAAATTTACAGAAGAAATTAATGCTGACTTTGTTTTCACTGGAGAAGTTTTAAATCAAAGGCCTAAATCACAAAATCTAAAAGCTTTAAATCTAATAGAAAAGGAATCGGGTCTTGAAGGAAAATTGTTAAGACCTTTATCCGCTTTATTATTAAAACCAACAAAAATGGAAGAACATGGTTTAATAGATCGATTTAGATTGTTGGGAATAAAAGGTAGGAGTAGAAAGATCCAACTTGAATTAGCCAGAAAATATGATCTATTAAAGGAATATTATGCCTGTGGGGGCTGCTTATTAACTGATAAACAATTTTCTAGAAGAATGAGTGATTATTTTAAATTTAATAGTAATCTAACGATGAGAGACATAAATTTTCTTAAATATGGTCGCCATTTTCGATATAATAATTCTAAAATAATAATAGGTAGAAATGAATTCGAAAATAACATGTTAAGACAAATAAAAAATCCTAATGATTTAATAATGGAAGCAAAGGATGTGCCTGGACCTATTACAATTATTCAAGGAAAATTTGATGAAGATTCTATTAATTTTGCTGCTGAAATAACTTTAAGATATTCAGACGCTAAGGAAAATAATGGATCAATTATTTATGGAAATGATTCCAAAATATTAGATAAAATATTGGTAGTCAAAAAAGCAGACGAGAAGTATCTTAGATCTTTCATGTTGTAATTTACTACTAATTTTAAAGAAATAATTTTATCAGGAGGGAATACAATTGTTATTTATATCTCTTGCTTTGATTTATAGTTCCTAATTGCCTCATGAAGTCCTTCTGCCGCAAGATTTGAACAGTGCATTTTAATGGGAGGTAAACCATCTAATGCGTCTGCTACATCATTTCTAGATATTTTCATCGCTTCTGCTAATGTTTTACCTTTAGCCATCTCTGTAATCATCGATGATGTAGCTATAGCAGCAGCACATCCAAATGTTTGAAATGAAATATCTTTTATTTTAGTATCTTCTACTTTTATATAAATATGCATAAAGTCACCACATACTGGACTTCCAACAATACCTACAGCATCAGCATCTTTCATTTCACCCATATTCTTAGGATTCCTAAAATGTTCTAGAACTTTTTCAGAATACATAAAATCGCTTGTTTCAATAATTTTAACTTTATGCTTCAAATAAATCCGTAGATAAATACCTTTCTCCAGTATCAGGTAAAATTATCACAATATTTTCTTTTTTCTTAAATTCTTTTGAGACAATATAAATACCTGCCCATGCTGCTGCTCCAGCAGAAACTCCAACAAAAATCCCCTCTAATTTAGCTAATTTTCTTGTGGTGACTACAGCATCCTCATATTCAACTTGAATAACTTTATTATAAATTTCAGTATTTAATACATCAGGTATAAAACCAGCGCCTATTCCTTGAATTTTATGTGAACCAGGCTGACCTCCCGATAATACTGGAGAATCTTTAGGTTCCACTGCGTAAATTTTTACATGATCTCCAATTCTCTCCCTAAGTATTTCGCCTACACCTGTGATTGTTCCACCGGTTCCTATTCCTGCCACAAATCCATCAACTTTGCCATCCAAATCATTATATATTTCTTCAGCAGTAGTACTACGATGAATTTCAGGATTTGCCTTATTTTTAAATTGTTGGGGGATAAATACTTTATTTTTTTCTTTAGATAATTCTTCAGCTCTTTTAATAGCACCTTTCATTCCTTCAGCTGCTGGAGTTAATATTAATTCAGCTCCATAGGCTTTTAATATCTTTCTCCTTTCAATTGACATACTGTCAGGCATTGTTAGGATTAATTTATAACCCTTAGCAGCACAAACCAATGCTAATCCTATACCGGTGTTACCTGATGTAGGCTCAACAATGATTGTATCTTTATTAATAATATTTTCCTGTTCAGCTTTCTCAATCATCAACATACAGATCCTATCTTTAACACTAGCACCTGGATTAAAGGCTTCAAGTTTTACATATATATTTGGTTCTATATCTTTCGTTATTCTATTTAATTTCACTAAAGGAGTATTACCTATTGTCTCTATAATGTTATTATACACTTTTCCCATAATCAGATTCACTCATTAATAATTTTATATTTCTATATTCCATCTCCATCTTGATAGTAAATTTCAAACTTTTTATCGTTTTTTCCTCTCTTAATATTCAATTCTTTTTCTAAATATTCAAGTCTAGAATTAATAGTTGAGAGAGTAATTGCTAGAGGATCGGGTAGATCACCATGTGACAAATCAATTTTTTTAATTTTTTGTCCATTGCGAGAAATAACTCTTCCAGGAACTCCTACAACAACGGAATTTTCAGGGACATCATTTACAACAACAGAATTTGCTCCAATTTTTACGTTGTCACCAACTTTTATAGGCCCTAATAATTTTGCACCAGTTCCCACAACTACATTATCTCCAATAATAGGATGTCTTTTAATTGGATCTGACAAGGTTCCTCCAAGAACTACACCTTGATATATTGTTACATTATCACCAATTTTTGCAGTTTCACCAATGACAACCCCCCCTCCATGATCAATGAAAAAGTCTTTACCAATTTCAGCTCCAGGGTGGATTTCAATTCCAGTTATTTCTCTGGTAATTTCGGAAAGATATCGAGGAACAAATGGCATCCCAATTTTCCAAAAAAAATGCGCAATACGATGTATTAAAATTGCTTTTATTCCTGGATAACTAGTTAATACTTCTAAAATAGAATGTGCTGCTGGATCTTTATTAAAAGCAGCACTAACATCAGAAACAAAGAAATTTAAAATTTTTTGGAGATTTCTATCGATTTCAACATGATCTAATTCATTTATTTGAAATTTTAGATTTAGAATACATTCGGCACAATAATTGTAATAGTCTTTTTCTTTAGACCCTAACGTTTTGCCACAATTTAAGCAATGTAAAAATTCTTCCATGTTTCAATTTTAAAATGATCTTTAAGAAATGGAGATTATTTTCTAATAAAAAATTAGGTGCAATTTTTTCATAAACATTAAAAATGCTTTCTTTTATCCACCTGCTATTGCAGGAAGAAAAGAAATTTCATCTCCTTGATGAATAATAGTATTTAAACCATTAAAAGAGCGGATGTCTTTTCCATTTAATCCTAAAATTATGTATTTACTTAAGGTATCTGGAGATTTCATGATAATTTTCTCAAAATCCTTACCAAACTTTAAGTTCAAATTAACGATTATATCTTTAATGCTTGAGTTCTCATCAATAGAGAGAACAAAAAATTTTTTACCAGTAATATCTGCTAACAAAGATAAAAAAGCAATTTTTACATCAATCATTAAATTATCACTTAGTGTTATGTTTCTAGATTATAATTAAATTCATTAAATGATCAGTAATTTAGGTAATTAATTATTCTCATTATAAAATTTAAATAATATTCAGTTAAAAGCGGATATTAAATAATTAAATCAAGTGATAATTATTTGGAAAGATAAATTGAATATTGGGCACCTTTCTACTGCTTATCATACTAATTTTATTCTAATGGAAAGTGAGTATTTGGAAAAAGATCTCAAAACAAAAATCAATTGGATTTTATTTGGGACAGGACCAGCTATGATTAAAGCTTTCAAGAATGAAGAATTAGATATTGGTTATATGGGATTACCTCCTGCAATTATCGGTATTGATAAAGGAGTCCTTATAAAATGTGTTGCTGGTGGTCACGTTGAAGGGACTATTATGATTGCTAAAAAACCATATAAAACCTTGGTAGATTTTAACAATAATATGGAAAATGTACTATCTCAATTTAGGGGAAAAGTTATTGGTGTTCCTAGTAAGGGTTCGATTCATGATGTTATTTTGAATTATTACTTAAAAAAGTATAAATTATTAGAGGAAGTAGAAGTAAAAAATTATCGACAAGCAGAATTTATTGCAATAGATATGAAAAAAGGTGTTTTAGAAGGTGGAGTTGGTACTCCAGCATTAGCAGTATTTGCATCAACAATTCTAGATTCCCAAATAATTATCGAACCTAACCACTTGTGGCCAAATAATCCAAGTTATGGAATATTTTTCCATTTAAATATCATTAATAATCAGCCTCAGTTAATTATTAAATTTCTTGAGCATCATAAAAAGGCGTCATATTTACTCAGGACTTCACAATCATTAGCAGCAGAGAAAATTGCTAAATCTTTTGAAATTATTGATAAGAATTACGCAAAATCAGTTTTAAAAATTTCACCAAAATATTGTGCATCACTTTCAGATGAATATATAAATACTACAATGGAATTTGTAAAAATACTTCACGAACTAGGCTACATTAAAAAAAGTCTTACAATTAATGATATTTTCATAACCAATTTTATTCAAAAAGTACATCCTGAAGAGCATCATTACTTTAAGTTGTATTAATTTCTTTAACATCGCTTTAAGTAAAGATCGATTGCCAATTTTTAAAAGAACTAGAAAAAAGGAATTCAATTCAACCTTTAACAACTAATTGAGGGGAAGAATTAAACATTCGTTTGATCAAGGCGAAATCCAATATATGATTGAATCGATTTCCTTTTTAATAATATCTCTCTTCAAAAACTTAATATTTATAATTAAATGCAACTTTTGCACATTTTGACCGCATTTTCAATTAGTATAAAGTAAATTTTCTGTAAATGTACAATACGTACATTTGTCCTTAACACCGCATGGATATCCGCAATTAAGACAAAATTTTTGTTCAATCCTGTGAACATGATTGTTTAAAATTTTAGATAATCCCAAAAAGCCATTAAATAGATCAAATTCAACTTTTGGATGACTCTTTTTACATTCTTGAATAAAATTCAATACTCTTTTACGTAAAATTGGATCCTCCTCTCGGTATGGACAATGAGAACTATAATAGTTTAGATTTTTAATGTTGGCATACAAAAAGATTTCCTCTTCTGGAATTTTCATCAAAGGCGCACATTTTTTAATGAAAAATTGTGTCATTAACTTTGATTCTTTTTTGAATAAATATTGATTGGCTATCAATTGGAATCGCTTATATAATACATTCATCAGAAACGTTTCAGAGGTATCTGTTAAATTATGACCCAGTGCTAAAATATCTCCTTTTAATTCTTTTGCACCTTCATTTAACAATCTTTTCCTTATACTTGCACAGTAATTACACGAGTATCTGTAATTACTACTTCTTCTCTTAATTTTTATAATTTCATCTAATGTCTTTCCCAGTCTTTCTTTGAAAGAAATAATTTTGTGTTTAATTTTATATTCCTCACAAAAATTTTTAGCAGTTTCGATACTTTTAGGTCTATAGTCTCTAATTCCTTCATCAATAGAAAGTGCAATTAGAGAAATAGATTTATTTGACTCTTCTTTGATTTTTTTCAAATTGTAGAGAAGAGCAATGGAATCTTTGCCACCAGATAACCCTACAATAATCCTATCCCCAGATTTTATCATATTAAATTCTGAAATCGTTTGAGCTATAATCATTTCAATGTTTTTTGCAAAACATTTAGGACATAACATTTCCTTAGAATATTTCCTATAAATAACAAGTGGGTTTTTACAAATTCTACAATTTCCTTTTTTCAAATGTATATTAAAAGTCATTATTATTCAAAATTCTAATTAAAATAATAAAAATAAATTCAAAACCCTTTAGATTTTAACTGTTATTTAATTATTTTTTTATTTTAAACTTAAATTTTTTATTAAATGATGGTAATTTACAAAATATTCATTCATCTTTAAGGTAACACGAAAATCCGCAATTGAGACATAATTCTTGTTCGATTCTAATTATTTATCTCCAATCCTGTAGAAGGAAAAGAGAAAAAGAAAAAAAAAATTCAATCCTATAATAAAATAAACAAGTAAGTCATTATACAAAGAAATTCGTTAAGGGTTGAATCCAATAATAAATTGAATTTATATTTTTCTTTTTATCAATATGATTCTTTTAAATTTATAAGGTTAAATGCAAATATTGCATTAATTTTTAAAATAATTATTTGACCGATTATTTATTTTATGAATATGGTTCTATTAGGATTTTATTTTTAAATTATTTAGATTTCTATAGCTGTACTCACGTCTCTTTGTATTTCTTTAATGATGTTATAAAAAATCAAAAAAGAGAAAGCCCTATTCCCAATCTGTGAATCAAACCTCTATAGTTGTTTACATATTCTATAAACATGATTGGTCCAGACGCCATTGATAAAACACCAAGGAGAAATGAAGTATAGCCCCATTTTTTCCCCATACTTTTGATATTGGATATGCAGAAAGCATTGTAGCATAGGGAATAAATAATGCTGCTATCATATTTGTTAGGAAGTGAAACATTCCAATTAGGGTAATATCAATGCACTGAGGATTACAAGGAAAAAATCCAATTGAAAACATAAAAATGCCTCCAATTATCAAAAAAATAAATGCAATTGTCAACTGGAGATTTTTTTTGAATTAAGCCTTGAAACCAATGCTAAATATTACTATGGGAATTCGTAATAAGGATAATTCCAAATAATTCATTATATTTTGGAAAGGGGAATCAATAGCTCCAATCTCACTCATTCTTGTTGATATGGGATTATATCCATTCCACAATAATCCAAGAATAGTTAAAAGCGTAAAAAAAAGTTGGGCCAGCAATTCCTGAGATACTTAAAAAATTAATTGTTTTTTCTTTCACGGTAATTCATCTTTCTTTCAGTTCTTTCAGGTCTTTTCCTTTTTTAGATACTTATTTTTTTAAAATTAAATGGTTAAATGCAATTTTTGCATCTATAAATAAATCTCCTATTAAAATAAACAGAGATATTTCTATATTAATTAAAATTTTTTTTTATATTAAGAATTATATTAATTATATTATGACATTAGATAATATCGATAAGCAAATTATAAATATTCTATTTAACAATGGACGAGAAAATTTAACAAATATTGGAGAGAAAGTAACTAAAGTAGATCAATCTATTATGAGTCATACTGGTGTTAAAAAAAGAATTAAAAAATTGAGGAATTCAAAGATTCTTAAGATTCAAGGAAATATCAATATAAATGAATTAAATTATAAAGCGTGCTTGATTCTTTTAGAAATGAAAAATTATGATGAAGTTAAGAAAATTCTCAAAGCATATTCGGAGTGTCCAAGAGTTTTTATTTTAGCTCAAATCACAGGACAATATAATTTAATAATGGGTATAATTGGCCAAAACATAGATATCTTACACAGATATATTAATTATTGTGGACCCACTAATAAAGATGGTATTCTACATTCGGAGTTATTATTTATCTCTAATTTAGTATCTCCAGAGTATCTTCCTCTAAATCTTTTTAGTAAACAAAGTCAAGAAGTTAAATGTGGAAATATTTGTAATGATTGTGAAGCTTTCTTAGATGGCAAATGCGACGGATGTGGCAATTTTTAATAAAACTCCTTTTAAGAATAATATATTAATTTTTATAATTGAGTTTCATTTTGAAACTAAGAATCAAAACTAGATTTAAAATGAATCTGGAACCTAATTGATTGTTTAAATTTATCCAAATACGTAAATATTATAAAATTTCATTATTTTTTATAAATTGAACAATTAAATAGATAGTCATATTATTTCAACATAGGTGGGTAAATGATAGTAGAAGATTTATATTATATCACGAGTTATGAAGAAAAAACCGACTTATTTTCCTTATCTCCATCAAGTAA
>JBHLKA010000080.1:0-11657 GCA_048887145.1 Candidatus Hodarchaeota archaeon | reverse complement strand
GAGTTTTAGCATTAGGTTTAACTACTATTTTTAGAATAAATATTGTATCAGATTTTTTTTCAATTAAGTTCATTTTAATAATTAATAGAAGATTTAATCAAATTCAACATATTGATCTATCTTATTCTTTAATCTAATAAATGAAGGATTAGATAATCGGATACCTCCAGCGAGTTTATGACCTCCTCCATTTCCTCCTAATTCATCTTTAATCTGTGTAATTATTTTATTTACTCCAACTCCTCTGTTGATTTCTATAAATTTTCTTGAACATCTAATACTTAGTTTTATCATTTGAGTTTTTCTTTCCAAGCCTCCAAGAAATAACATTTTTTCGGGATTAGTAAGTTCATTAACCATGCAGAAACTAGCTGTATCTGACCAATTACTTGGTTGTATAATCCCATTACCCGCATCAATAAAAATAGCTTTTTCAGTTTCGAATCGATTGAGCTCTGTAGAAACTTTTTTCAGATTTTTAGTTAAGTTATTGACATAATCAATATATATTCCTTTAGCATACCGTGTAATAGTTTTCTGTTGTATCATTGACAATGCAGCACTTATGTTTTTGAAAGATAAAATATTTAGTAATAATGCATGTTCAAACACAAATTTTAATAATCCCTCTTTTTGAGGTATTAATGCATAATGACCTGTTTTTAAATTTGTTTTCTTTTGGATTGCTTCAATTTCGGATTTCTCAAGTTCAGAGGTTTTTTTATTTGGATTTATTTCTAGTTGATTGAGAAATGATTTAATTTTTTCATCATTCTCTCCACCCAACGGTTTAACAAAAGGCAAAATGCTGTACTTTAGTCCGTTTTTAATGGAATTATGCATTCCTCCGAATAGAATTAAACCTTCTCTATCTTCTATTAGTTCTTCATCAATTAACTCTTGATATACTTCTCTATTAAAGGATTCTAATCGATCCATTGATCTTAAAGAGTCTCCTGCTATTCCAATTGCAGTTAACCATGCATGATTAATAATTGAGGGACTGATTTGTTTCGCAAACAAATAAGTTAAAGTTGCCCCTGCAATATGATCAAGTCCATCAAACCCATAGACAGTTGGGTTTACAAAAAAGAGATTTTCAGGAAAATCATTCAATCCAACATCATTTTCCACTTCATGATGGTCTAGAATGAAAAAATGCTCCTTTCGTTTAGTTATAATAGGAAGTAATTCAGTCAATGTAGAACCTATATCAGTAAAAATCAATGCTGTTTTTTCTGTTTGTCTTTTAGGTAAAATTCCGTTTAAGTAAGCTGCCCAGGAAACCGAACGATTATAGATAAAATAATCAAAATTTTTTTTTAATTTAAAGAGCAAGTTCTGAATGATTTGTAAACTACTAATTCCATCAGCATCATTATGAGATATTGCAATTATGTTATTATAGATATTTTTTGAATTATCCATAAAAATATCTACTGCATTATCAAGCGCTTCTAAAAATTTTAATCGGTCCGGTTTCTTTGCCATTTATATCAAATTTTAACTGAAAATTAATTTAATTAACCAAAATTTAGCTCAACACTTTATTTGAAAATTATTTTTTTAAAATCATTTAATAGATATTTATATTTTTCTCTAAAATAGATTTTAAATAAAATAAAAATAAATTCAAGAAATATAAATATTCCTATAATATCAAACCATAAGAATAAATTGAACTAAAATTTAAAAACCAAGGATAAATTATTTATTTTTAGTTAAATTTCTGTTAAAATAACTTTTATATTAGATAATGTGTAAAAATACTTCCAAAATTTTTGTTATCTTATTAGTTATCTTGAGTGTTTGGAGCACTTCAATTCATCAAATAACTTCTAATTCCAAAATTAATATTCCTTATGATATCAATTTAGAACAAAATATACACACTCAAGACTTTTCAGAAGATGATTATATACCAATTATTGAAGATGATAAACAGGCATTAGGCAATATAACTATAACCAGATTTGATTTTGATGAAGTTGGATTTTTTAATAATACTGAAAAATATCCTGATCTTGATGATGATTTCATCTCTGGAGCTTTAAATATAACTTTTCTAGGAATTAATTTCACAGAAACTAAAAATATAGCTCAAATTGATAATCTTGATAATAATGGTGTAGATTCAAGGAAAATAACCGTAGTTCTTAATGAATCTCTTTTTGTTAAATATAATACTTCCATTCCTAATTCAGAAGGATATTTAATATATGGACCTCGATTATATCCCTGTAAATTAATTCAACTCCGAATCTTAAGTAATGGGACAGGTTATGTGAAAGAAGTTCCTGAAGCAAATTACAGTATTGACAGTTCAAACTTTTTAAAATTCGTATTCAATAAAAATTTCATTAAAACATCTCATAATTTTTCCATGTATCTTATATGGGAATATAATTTAACAATAGGAGATTGGGTATTATTTCAACATCCAGAAGATAGAATATTAATTACGCAAGAAGAACAAGTAGTAAATGCACTTTTTCATTATGATTTCAGTGTTATAGGTTCTAAATTTGCTACAAATTCTTTAACTTCGAAAGTTAATGCTGATAATCTTGATTTTAGTCTACATGTAAATCCCCCTGATAAAGAATTGCTTGAAAATTATAGTTTAGAAATCAATAATATTACAATCGATGATTTCGTGAATATCGATAACTCAATTAATATATCAACTACAGGAAATCAAGAATCTATAAATTTAAATTTCACTACCAGCTATACCATTAAATTTATAAATCCCGTTGAGAAGTCTTGGGCAATTGACCGTTTAGTAAAACATAGAAACGTAAGAGAAAGAATATATTTTCCATCATTAATTGATGGTCCAAAACATATCATCTTAAAATATCTTATGATTTATGAAAAAACTATAATATTAGATCAAGTAATTCAGAATTCTTCTTTATTTGAAAGAAAAGTTTCATATTACGATTTAAATTTGACCCAATTACAGGAGGAATTTAGAGAAAGTTTAATATTTACTAGAAATGCTATAAAAATGCAAGGTTTAAAAATAATCCTTCCATATCTTATCGTTGGAGAAACTAATCCCGTAATGTTTAAATATAATGCTAATAACGTTCTACTAATTAAAATTACTGATAGTATAAACATGCCTTTAGTAGGTGTAGATCTAATATTATATTATTATCAAAAACGATATGGTACATATATTTCTAACGATTTAATTCAACCAATGGCACCCGTTTCTACAAATGAGAATGGGGAAGCCGTGATAAGAAATCTACCAAATGGTAATTATACTGTTATGATATATGAAGATGATAGATTAATTAAAGAAAGCATTGTAAATACATATCAAAGATTTAATTATATTGTCTCTGATGAACTCCATTTCCCTTTAGTTATTATGATTTTTGGAGCTATAAGTGGTTTATTTATATTATTAGGAGTTATTCTTTATATTCAATATAAAAAACGTCAAAAACTTAAATGATTGTTATATTTGTAGACAATTTAGAGAATTTCATTGAATTTCTAAAAAAAAGAATAATGAATGAGATTTTCTACGAATTTAAGGAAAATCCTACTGAATCAGATTTAAACAGTGAAATCAAAATTGAGATAATACTTCATTTTTTAGCTAAAGTTGAGGGAAATTTAATATTATATGAAACTAAGCAATCAATTAATAAACCAAGTAATTCTAATGTTGATAAAGAAGTAATAGTTTCTTTAAATAATATTTTTACTCAAGTAGATCCTTCATTAGCTCTTGTAAAAGGAAAGATAAGAGAGATTTTTTTATCCTATTCTACATAAAAGGAAAGCTCATTTAGAATTTATTAGTTCTCCATATCCAATTAATCTATATCGCCTATTTATTATTCTAGAAATAGCAAATATAAATTCTTCAGGAATACAAATTGGAGGATTTAATTGTAAGATATAAGAATTTTTAAGGATCTTTGTGATTGTTCCTGCGGTTTTTTCTGTACCCACAACTAATAATAACTTTTCATTGTGTTTTAGCTCTGTAACTTTTATTTGCATTTCTGAACCAATAACTCTTTCAAGGAGGTGGACTTTTAATTCAATTTCCGAAATAACCTCTGGTAAAGTATTCGGTTTTCCAACTAAATGACCTATTAATGAGTCTCCTTTAGTTAAAGTAGGATCTAGCCTAGTTCTTAATCCTATTAATCCGCCTGGCTTAGCTTCATCTAAGAGACTAGTTCCTTGACTTATACTTACTATTTCTGACCTAATTGGCGTATAAGTGTTTTTTATTCTTATGCCAGGCTTAATTTCAACTTCTTCTCCTATATTTACTTTTCCTTTTAAAACTGAACCTCCAATAACGCCACCTTTTAATTCTTCAATAGTGGTTCCGGGTTTGTTAATATCAAAAGATCTAGCTATTAAAAATTGAAAGTCTTCATCTTCATTTAATTTTGGAGATGGTATAAGTTCTTCAAAAGCCCTTACAATTAATTCGATATTAGTACCAAATACGGCTGAGACAGGTATTATGGGAGCATTTTCTGCAATTGTACCTTTAATAAATTTCTTTATTTGCTCATAATTCTCATAAGCTTGTTCTTTAGAAACTGCATCAATTTTATTTTGAATTACTATTATATTTTTAATTCCTGCTATATTTAAAGCAGCTAGGTGTTCTCGAGATTGGGGCTGGGGGCAAACCTCATCAGCAGCAATTAATAAACAAGCACCATTCATTAATGATGCCCCACTTAACATTGTAGCCATTAAAATTTCGTGCCCTGGAGCATCTACAAAAGATATATTCCTTCGGAACTCTAAATTACCCCCACATTTACTACAACTCAATTTAGCTTGACCTTTTTTACGAGCTTTTTCTGCCATATAATAAGTTAGATACTCATCACACTCGGGACAATATAAAATTGTAGCATTCGAATAGCCTAATTTTATTGATATTCCCCTCTCCTGCTCTTCTGAGTGCCTATCAGTCCAATCTCCCGTAAAAGTTTTAACAAGGGTTGTTTTTCCGTGATCTACATGCCCTACTAATCCTATATTGCATTCTGATTGTTTCTTTATTAGTTCCTTCACTTGAGATGCCTTTTCAGGAGAAAACTTTGTTGAGGGTTTTTTTACCGCCTTTACTACAATTTCATTTTGAGTTTTTTCTTTTGAAATTTCAGATTTTTCTTTTTCTTTAGGTTTTAGTAATTCTTTTGCGTTGTTTATATATTTAATTGCTGTAGACTCTCCCACTCCTTTGATTTTGAGACTTATCAAATCTGCAGGTTTACTTGAAGCTAATTTTTCAATAGTGTCTATCCCCGCTGCTCTCATTTTTTCAGCAGTAGCTTTACCTATTCCGGAAATATCTTCTAAATCTTGAGTCATATCAAATTATATATAAGTTCTTCTGATTACTTTACCTTCAAGAATTATTCTAAATTCTATAGGAAAATATAAGATGTATTTTTTATTAAATTAATCGTCAAATATAAGATTTTTATATAAATTTAAAGGGGTATTCTATTTTTTCGTTTTAATAGTTTTAATGGCACCAGGTTTCTTTTCAAGCTCTTTATATGAAACTCTTAAAAGGCTATCAACATAAAAAGTAGATACTTTGCCACATGATTTAGTGTTATGATAAATATATACTGGAGCAGGATATTGGGATGAATCTATGTCTTCCTTCTCAATTTTAAATATTATTTTTTCATTACAGTGGGGACAAGAATTAAATCGAAGTGGCATGGGCGAATTTATACTTTTATATTATATGAACTATATTCTTATTTTTAATTAGTTATAATATCAGAAAATATATTATTTACTCTAAAAATAAATATAAATCGAATTACTTTTACTATTATTATTTAAGATGAAACAATTAAATCTGAAAAAATTTAGTATATTATCATTTATTGCCGTAGTTCTATTACTATCTATTCCTTTTCGTTATTATAATAAAATTGATGATTTGAAGAGTAATCCTCTTAATTACCTTAAACTATCTACTAATTCTTCAAATATAGATTTATCTAAATTACCTAAAATTGATACTAATATTTGGTATGAACCAAAAATTGAAATGTTAATAATAACACCAGATGATGAGGATTTTATCAACGCAGCTTCTCCCTTAGTGCAGTGGAAAAATGATAAAGGAGTAAAAACAATAATATTGAGTAATTTTTCGGAATATCCTGGAAGAGATAATGCTGAAAAAATCCGTAATATGATAAAAACATATTATGAAACAGAGAATGTTAAATGGGTACTTTTAGCAGGCGACGCTCAAGAAAATTTAATACCTATTAGAGATGTTTACAATCCAGATATAATTAAAGTTAGAGAAGCTGGAGAGGTAGAAAGTGAATATAGTAACTGGGATTGGGAATACAAACCTACTGACTTTTATTATGCTGATTTAACTGGTTCTTGGGATGAGGATAATGATGATATTTTTGGTGAATCTGCAGAATACAACAAAAACGGTAAAGATGAAATTGAATGGATTCCAGAAGTTTATGTGGGTCGATTGCCTGCTGATACTGCTACAGAACTTGAACTAATGGTAAATAAAACTCTAAAATATGAAACGGACCCTAATATCGGCAATTGGATGAATAGAATGTTATTAGCAGGAGGTATATCATTATATTCTCCTGCTGAGGATGAAGCAAGATTGACAGAATATATTTGGACAAATTATGTGTTATCAGAGATGAACTTTACTCATTTACATCAAACTACTTCTAGTTTTGATCCAACATCCCCTCCACCCCCCAATAATGAATCAATTTTAAATTCTAACAATTTTGATACTCATTTTGATTTGGGTTATTCAACAGTCTTTTTTGCTGGCCATGGTAATCCCTTTAGACTCGCTACTGAGGGTATTTCTACTGTTTATGATAATACAGATGCTTCTTCAAGTGAAAATTTAAACATGGCCTCATTGTTTTATGCTTTTGCATGTACAAGTTCTTCTTATGATAAAAATGATGATAATATTGGAGAACGCCTAATAAAAAGAGAAGATGCTGGAACTGTGGGATATATCAGTGGTCTTAGAGTTACTTGGTATGCTCAAAATGATACAAATTTAGAGTGGCTGAATCGTGGAAATGCCAAATTATTTTGGAAAGCATTCTTTGAACAGAAATTTTTCCAACAAGGAAAAGCATTATATGAATCTAAAGTGGAATATATTAATTCTGATAAATTTTCACCCTATTCTTACTATTTCGAATGCCATCGAAAAAATATATTAACTTATTGTTTACTTGGCGATCCTGAATTAGACATCTATACTAATAAACCAACGAAAGCTCAAAATCCATTTACTGATTTTTATCCAGAAGGTCATTTAATATCAACTACTATAAGAAATTTAAACAATAAGACAGTACCATTTGCTAGAGTACATTTAAAAACTGATGACGGTAAATATCGAACAATTTATGCAGATGAAAATGGTTTGGTTAATATTCGATTACCCCCTCAAGCAGATGAAATTTATAATATTACTATTACAGGTCATAATTTAATACCTTCATATTTCAATTTTTCAACTATAGCGAATGATTATAAACCCCAAATTGTCAGTGCTACCTGGTCTCCAGAATCTCCCTCCATTTTAGATAATATTTGTTTTAATATCACCGCATTTGACAATCACTCAGATATTGAAAGTGCTTTTATCTTGTTGTCCAATAATAATTTCGTAGATTACTCTTATTATTGTATTTCTAATGTTAAATACCAAGAACTAATAAGTTTAGAGTATGAACTTAATAAACTCGATCCTGGAGATTATTGCTTTGCATTTTATGTTAGAAATTATGCTAATAATTCGGATCTTCTATATAACGAAAATTTCAAATTTTTAATTCCAAAGCCCTTAATGGATTATGTACTTATAGCTACATTAATTGTAATTATTAGCTTTGTTGGTATTTCATTTTTTGTAATATTAAAAGAATTAAGAAAACAAAAAAATAGTATTAGATAATTAATTTTTATGAAATAAAGTTCAAATCTTTCAAATTTTGTATTAGTAAAAAAAGAACGTTTTCCACTATACTTTTTAAAGTTAATGAATTGTTATGAAAAAATTTAATTAGTAGCTTTTACTATTTCTATTTACTCAAAACCATATAAGCAAAGCATTTTAAAAAAAAATAGCTGAGCTTATGAAATGGTGAATGTGGTCTTTTTAACCACAAAAATTAAGTGCTATTCGCACGGCGCTGGAAGTTAAACTGTTTTGCGTTGAAACTAGTACTGCAAAAGTGCAAAACGAAAGTTCGCACTGCAGAATTGCGATTTGTGGGAACTTTCAAACTGTGGCTACGGCTACGGTCATGGTGAAACAGGAAAATACCTGGTCCCATCCGAACCCAGAAACGCAAAAAATTTTGTGGTTAAATTACTTCTTTCTAATATGTCCAAAATTTATCTATTGAAAAGCTTTTAAGTTTTCTTTAATAAGATAAATTAAGCTCTAATAACTGTTCAACTGAAATTATCAAAATGCCAGAAAAATTAGCAGTGATTTTAAAATCTATCGGAAGGAAGTGGTTTTTAATCCTTATACTTATCATTGTGCTAGTGGCTATATTCAATTTGCAAGCTGGTATTTGGATGACTGGTATTACATTGGTTTTATATGGTCTTTCATATGTACCAAACTTATTTTTCAGTAATAAACTCAAAAGATTTTTAAAAAACCAAAATACTATAGATGATAAAACAATCTCAAAACATTTCAAAAGAAAATATGAAGAAATTCAAGAGAGATTATTTGAATTATCCCAAAAACAAAGAAAGAAAAATTGGTTGATTATTTTTTTGAATAGACAATATATTTTTTTTAATACATTAATAATTGATAAATTTAAAGAGTTGTATAATAAAGGTTTGGGAGAAAAAGAAATCTTAGAAAAACTAAAGAAATTTGAAGTAAATACCCGTGCAGAAATTAAAGCTATTGAAGAAACTTTAATTAAAAACGATAGATTGACTGAAAGAGAAATTTCAGTGAAACAATATCGAGATAAGCAGAGATATACCTAAAATTATTATTTTTTTATTACAAATAGGTAACTTATCTTTTATTTTTTTATATTTGATATATCTCTAAAGATTAATACAGCTAATTCTGTTTGGCCTTCCACGTTAATTGCAGCACTGCTAGATGTGCACCAAGAAGCAATTCGATTGCCTCGTAGGTCAATCAGTTCAAGTTCGTGTTCATGAATTTTGCTGTCCGAAAATGTCTTTTTAGCTATACATTTATTACATGGTTTTTTGAGATCAGTAAAAACCTCATAACATTTCTTTCCTTTAATATCTGAACCGAATTGATTTTTAGCTACGTTATTACTCCAAATAATATTAAAACCTTTATCAATTAAACAAATAATGTCAGTTAATGAAGAAATTATGCCTGCTAATAGTTGATTGCTACCCTTTAGTGTTTCTTCAGCCCATTTACGTTCTAAAGCTCCACCAATAATTTCTGAAGAGGTTTTTAGTAAATAAAAATCTTCTTTATTCCATGTATTTATTTTCTGAATATTATCAAACCCAATAAATCCATACAATTCTCCTTTTATATGCACTGGGAATGCTAAGAATGATTTTATACCTAAACTCTCTAACTTTTGTCTTGTTGCTTTAGCTTCCTTAGGAAGTTGAGAAACATCCGGAATATAGACAAGTCCATGTTCCTGACATTGGTTTAAGCACCATGGATATCTCTCAACATGTATTACCATAGATTCTAAACGTTTGGGTTCAATATCTTCAGGACACCATTGTTGAGTAAAAAATTCTAGAGAGTTTTCTTCATTAAATAATAATAAGTAAGCACGATTTGCCTCTATTAATCTACCCATTTCAATTAATGATAAATTAATTGTCATATCTGTATCAACATTTCCGATAAACCTAGAAGAGATTGTTGATAAGAATTGTTCGATTAGTAGTTTTCTTTTTATAATCTCTTCAAAATTTTTTTGCTCGGTAATGTCTATAACAATTGTTTGTAATACTTGTTTTTTCCCCAGTTTAAGTATAGACATTCTAGAAAGAATCCATGCGTTAGTGCCGTCTTTTTTTTTTACTTGTAATTCGATTGGCTCCAATAACTGCCCTTCTTGTATCTTTTTAAATCTTGATTGTAAAATTGATAAATATTTTGGTGAATATACTGGTAAATCTAAATATTTATTTCCAATTAATTCTTCTTTCTGAAATCCAAATAATTGAATTGTAGAATCATTTAAATCTAAAATTTCTCCTTCAAAATTAACTAATATAATTGCATATGGAGAATGCTGAAATAAATGCCTAAACTTTTCTTCAGATTTTTTAAGATTCTTTTCAATTTTTATACTTTTACTTATATCTTCGGTATGTACTATGACTAAATCAGGAGGTACAAAATAATATTTAACAGATAAGAATAAGTCTTCACCAGTAGTTTTCATCTTATATTTTAATTCTTTTATGTACCCTCTTTTCTCTTTTATACATTTATCTAATTCTACTAGAAGTTCTGGTTTATTTTCATGGAAAATAGAGGCGGTTTCACCTAAATATTTTTTAATTTTACCATTAGTTGCTTTTTCGGCAGCAATATTATAATCTATTAGTATAAAATCGTTGTCAACCTTTTGCAAAACATATGAAGGGATAGGAATATTGTTAAAAAAAGTTTTTATGTTATCTTCTGATACTTTAAGTATATTTTCTATAGATGCCATTAGATTTCTCATCCTTAACGCTAAATAATATAATTATATGGAAGGCTTTTAAAACATGTGTAATTAAAAGATATTACTTAAAATTTGTTTGCATTTATTTATTATTAGCTTTGTATATTTAAGGGTTTCTAATTTCAGTTTTTTAAATTTTGAAATTAATGAGAAAATCAAAATGGAAAAAAAATTTTTTAATTATATAAAAAATTTTTTAATTAAATATCAAGATCTCCAAAATTATAGTATTTTCTTACAGGTTTTTTTACATTCCATACGCACTTTAAACCCTTAGGAAATTGAACAAGATCTCCCTTTTGAAATTCAAGCTTTTCCCCTGTTGATGAATCTGTAACTTCAACTTCACCCTCTAAGATATAACAGGTTTCTGTATCGCTATAAGACCAATCAAAAACACTTTTCTCTTTTTCCCAGATACCCCAGGATTTAATATTTAGGTTATTTAATTCTTCTTCTGTAGGTTTTTTCTTTTTCATTTTTAACACAGTTTTTTATTAGTGATGTTATTTGGATTAAATTTATTTATTCAAATCTTTATAGTTTTCTCTTTACTTAAATTTAAAATTTTTAATTTCGACTATATATCTAAAAATAAAAATAAAAATTTTTATCTAATATCTATTATCAAATATCTAACAAAATAAGTTTTAAAAATTTAAATCCTATTTAGGAAAAAAGCGATAATATAAAGATGCCAAAAAAATTCATTTTAAAGATATTGACAGCTGGAGAAGGTGGTGTAGGTAAAACGACTTTACTACATCGCTATGTAGAGGGAAAATTTTCAGCAGAGACAAAAATGACGATAGGGGTTGAATTTTTCCTTAAGGAGACAGAACTTGATGGTCAGCATTGCACATTGCAGTTATGGGATTTTGGTGGCCA
>JBHLKA010000079.1:0-12166 GCA_048887145.1 Candidatus Hodarchaeota archaeon | reverse complement strand
TTTATAATTAGGATTACTGTTTAGTGCTTTTACATAAGCCTCAGCCCATTCTTCTGAAAAAACTTTCATAATTTTCACTATTTATTTAAATTTTTATATATGTTCTGTTGATATTATTTTTATAAATACTTTTTTTTATTAATTATTTTTTCAAATTTAATTCAAATTAAATAGATCTAGAGGAATATTCACACAAATTTGTCAAATGTCTTTAAGAAAAAAAAGTTTGTAAAAAAGTTTTATTAGACACCAATTCCGATTGTATTCCCAATACCAGCTACAATTATTAGTCCAATTATTATCACTGGTTTATATAACACTAGAAATTTAATGAGAACTAGTTTTACTAATTATAAAAAAAAGAGGGTCTTAATAAAACTCGGCTCCTTCAACCATAGTGGTCGCTACAACCATTTCTTGTGCTGCTTTTGTGGCTCGCATGACTTTAGCCATATTTCCAACTAGTTTAAACTTTCCTGCCATTAACCCTTGGATAGGATCGAGTTCTTTCTTTAACACCTTTACCCAATTATCATATGGACCTGAAAAAACAAACTCAGCTCCCACCTTTTCACCTTCCTTTAAAGGTCTAGATGGTGAATTAGGAGGAAGAATATCATATTCCTCACCAGGTGCTAAAACTTTTGTTCCTGTACAATCACCCTTATAAAACCCGATAAAAAATTTAATTTCATGATCTAAATTTCCAGCAGGTTCAACAATAAAAATAAAATCCCCTTCCCACCATGATGCTGCTACTTTAAAATTAGGATTAGCATTTATGGCTTTCATATATGCTTGAGTCCATTCTTCTGAAAATACTTTCATGATTTTCACTCTTTATCTAAATTATAATTATTGTTAATATTATTTTTTATTAAGATTGTTTATTATAAATTACTTTTTCAACCTTAACAAATTTGTGAAATAAAATTAGTTATTAAAAAAAAGATTTATTAAACGCCAATTCCGATTGTATTTCCTATACCAGCTACAATAACTTTTGACCCTTTTTCTGTACGTTTTCGTATCCCCATTTTAATCTTTTCTACTATATTTGGTACACTTTGAGTGATACTCCTACGCATAGTAGTAATGGCATCTTCTAATGATTCTCTACATACCAATGCATCAATCGGAATTTCTTTTTTTGTTGAAGATTCTTCGATATAATATTTTTCCACACCAATTCCACCAATGGCAGCTCCCACCCCTACAGCGATGGACCCACGTTTATCACCCGAAAGTTTCAGTCCAGCATCAATCATTATAATTCTAGATATAGTATCTCCATGTTCTTCAATTAATTTTTTAATAGCTGTACCTGGTTTACCAACAGTTCCCCCTGGACCCTTTGCCCGAACAACGTAAACGATTCTATCTTCAAAATTCACTTCTTGGAGTATTGTATCCTTTGCGATTTCGCGAGCTTCAACTTCGCCATTATCAGAAACGTTTCTTACAAAATTTCCAGCAACCAAGGGACCAAGTGAGTCTCCAATAGGACTACCTTCTGAAAACGCTTTAGTAGCGTGATAATAAGATTTTGCCATTGAAGTAATTAAGCTCATTTGCATCGAGATTTGCATCAGTAAAATGTAAGATTTTGATTTCTTACCTAAAATTAAGTAATGTTTAACAAGTCTATATATAAAATCTACAGCCATTACTGCTTCAAGTAAATTTTCCAAATTTTGTGCATCCGCAGAACCTTTTATTACATTTGGAGCCATTAACGCCACTTCTTCCTTGAATCTGTCATCTCGTACATCCATAACATGATCAATTTTTGGGATGATATGTCTAGGATCAAGTGAAACGGGAGTAATTGCTATAAAAGTTAAAAAATCCTCGAGTTTAAGCATTAAATCTTTATCAGTCTCTTTCTTATCAGCATATTTTTTAAAATTTGATAATAAAATTTGTTTGCATTCATCATCCCATTCTTTAAGCTTTGTTAATCCAGATTCAATTTCTTTCTGTGATCTCCATGCTTGAAGTTTAGTTCCATAGAAGATCGAAATGAATATTAACACAAACCATAAAACTTGGATTATTAAACTGAGTGGATCTACTTGAGTTTGGCTAAATTGCATTAAATTAAAGATCATCTTTATCCTTTCTATATTTATACTCTTAATATTTTAGAATTTTAATCTAGTAAATTTTCATAATAACAAAATTTATTTAATCTTATATTCTTTTCTATTATAAAGAAAAGAATTAGAAGAACTCAGACAGCTTAAGAGATATACATGATCGACGATGAAGATGAAGATGAGGAGATCTTAAAAAAAGGAACCTCATTAAAAAGTGTACTAAAAAATTTACTCATGATTCTATTAATCATAATTGGAGCACTTTTTATTTATTTAGCTGGTAGTACCAATCAAATCACTAACTGGTTTATAGGTTTTTCATTTATATGCTTAGGTTCCACTATCCTTCAAATTCAAAAGCGCCCGGCTGAACCAACGATGCAAACATTGTCTATTTTAAAATGTAATATTTGTGGAATCACAAAAGTAAGAAATTATCAGCACGGAGATTATGTTTTTAGAGAAACAGAACCATGTAATGATTGCAATGAGTCAATGATAATAGATCAGATCTATAGTGTAAAATTAAAAAAACCAACAGTAGTGAAAAAAGAAGAAGAACTTAAAACAAAAGCTAAGAAATAATTTAATTAATTTTGTAATTAGTGTGGTGCTTCCTTATTTTTAATAAATTAGGAATGGGTGGATCATTCGACCATCTTCATGAAGGGCACAAATACTTAATTAAGCTTGCTTTATCTCTTTCAAAAAAAGTGATTATTGGTTTAACGACTCAAATTTTATTGAAAAATAAGAAATTTCCTTCTAAAATAGAAACTTATAAAACAAGAAAAGAAAATTTAAAGCTTTTTATTAAAACAATCGCAGATATTAGTAGAGTAGAAATTATACCCTTGGAAGATCCATATGGACCTCCTATTCATGAACCTGATTATGAGAGTATTATCGTGAGTCAAGAAACATATAAAACAGCTCTCAAGATTAATGAAATAAGAGAAACCAAAGGGTTTAATCCTTTAATTATAGTTGTAATACCAATTATTAAAGATCAAAAAAATCAAAAGATTAGTTCTACAGCAATTCGTGAACAGTTAATGTAAAAAGTTTTTTTAAGGAACATTTATATTTAGAATTATATTAATTAATTGTTTGGGTTGGGATTTAATTGCTTAAAGCTATTAATAAATTATACTCGGAATATCATCTCAATCAAGCTTCATTTTTCTTTCAATTCTTTATTTTGCCAAGGGTATAAACATTAATTTTTTAAATTTTTTTCCCTTGGCTGCGGATGTTGTTTATATTAATTGATAATAATGTATCTATTTCTTCTTTAGTGGCTATAAATTTATTCTAATTTAAGATAGGGTAATTCTAAGTAAAGTTTCGCGCGTAAAATTTAAATAAGTTAAAAATTTAGAAATTATATAATAAAATGGAAAAATTTTTGGATATAATCGTATGACAATCAAGCTTAAAAAACAAGTAATAGAGATATTAAAGATTTTAAAAGAAAAGAAAGAAAAAGTTATTGCAGAAGATTTAGCTCATGAATTAAATATTGATTATATAGTGCTTATGTCTGTCGTAAATGATTTAATTAAATATAATTTAGGTGGATTTAAAGAGAAAGAGATTAATAGAATCTCATTAAATGAAGAGGGTCAAGGTTATCTAAAAAACGGATTACCTGAAAGACAACTATTACAACTTTTACTAAAAGATGAGATTAAAGAAATATCTATTGAAAATTTTTTAAAGAGATCTAAATTGAATAAAAATATCTTCTATATTGGTCTCTCGAATATGAAAAAAAATCGTTGGATTGCTCAGAGCAAGGCAACAGGAGATAATAAAATTTATCTTATAACGGAAGACTACTCTGAAACCAAATTGGAGAAATTCTTAAACATTTTTAAAGGAAATAAGTTTTTAGATTACGCTTCATTTTCGAAAGAGGATTTAGAATACGTTGAAATCCTAAATAAAAGAAAATTGATTAAGAAAACGAAAAAAATTGAAAGAATAATATTTCTAACTGAAAAAGGTAAGAAGCTACAACTTTCAAAAGTCCAAGAATTAAAACAAGTTAGTAAGATTACATCTGAAATGCTAATAAATGGCTCTTGGGATACGTATAATTTAAAAGTTTTTGATATTACTAAGCCAGGTCCTCTATTGAAAGCTGGTAAGTATCATCCTATTATTGTCTTAATAAATGAGATAAGAGAAATATTTTTATCAATGGGTTTTACAGAAATACGTGGTCCTATTGTAGAGAGTGCATTTTTTAATTTTGATGCTTTATTTCAGCCCCAAGATCATCCAGCAAGAGAAATGCAAGATACTTTTTACCTAAATAATCCCAAAGTTGCAAGATTACCAGAAAAAGATAGGGTACTTGCGGTAAAAAAAACCCATGAAAATGGAGGGGATTCTAACTCGATTGGATGGGGTTATGAATGGGAAGAGGATATTGCAAAAAGAACAGTTTTAAGAACCCATACAACAGCAACAACAATCAGACGTTTAGCTCAATTTTATAAAAATAATGAAAATGTACCTGTAAAGGTTTTTTGTATAGATCGTGTATTTAGGAATGAAAAAGTCGATAAATCACATCTAGCAGAATTTATGCAGATAGAAGGGATAGTTATTGATGACAACGTAAATTTAGGTGACCTTATTGGAATGTTATCAGAATTCTATAGAAAAATGGGATTTAAAAAGATCATTACTCGACCAGGTTTTTTTCCGTATACAGAACCTAGTATGGAAGTTACAGTATATTATGATAAGTTAGGTGAATGGCTAGAAATGGGGGGTAGTGGAATTTTTCGTCCAGAAGTGACCTACCCTTTTGGAATTAAAGAACCCACCAGAGTACTCGCATGGGGGCAGGGTCTTGAGCGGATTGCTATGTTATATTACGAGCGAGAAGATATAAGAGATTTGTATATCAATCCAATAAAATGGTTAAGACAACAATCATATTAATAATGAGGTGAAAAGAATTCCAACTTTAGAATTAAAAATTGAAAGATTAGAAAGACTGGTGGGAAAAAAGTTAAAGATTGAAGATTTAGAATATGATTTACAATGGATTAGCCTTGATTTGGAAGGTTTAAATGAGGATGAGCAAAAAATTAAAGTAGAATACAACCCAAATAGACCCGATTTTTCTAGTCCAGAAGGTATTGCAAGAATGTTAAAAGGTTATTATGAGATTGAATTAGGGTTACCACATTATGAGATAAAACCTGGAGAAGTAGTTTTAACCGTAGATCCTTCAGTTAAAAATGTTAGACCATATATTGTGTGTGCCATCATTCGTAATATCGATTTAGATGAAGACGAAGTTGCTACTTTAATGAATATTCAAGAACAGTTGCATTGGGCTGTTGGTAGGGATAGAAAGAAAGTAGCGATAGGAGTTCACGATTTTGATAAGATAATTCCTCCATATCGTTATACCGCAGTCAAGCCAGATTCCGTTAGTTTTACTCCCTTGCATGGAGATGGCTATCCCATGAATTTAGAAGAAATTTTGCTATTGCATGAAAAAGGAATTGAATATGCTCATATTTTAGAAGACAAAGAAGTATACCCCATCATTTTTGATAATAATAATGAAGTACTTTCATTTCCACCAATAATTAACGGTGAATTAACGACAGTTACAGAACAAACACAAAATCTTTTCTTAGATTTAACGGGAACCGATTTTAATGCGGTAAACCTAGCATTAAACATATTAGTAACAACACTGGCAGACATGGGTGCAACAATAGAAAGTGTTAAAGTAAATTATGAAGATAAAAAAGAAATAATTACTCCCAATCTAAATCCCACTAAATGGGAAGTTAATATTGATTATATTAATAACTATCTTGGATTGGGTTTATCAACCACAGAAATGATAAAATGTTTTCAAAAAGTGAGAATGGATGCTAAAATTTCTAAAAAGAAAGGGCACCTAGACATATGGGTACCAGCTTATCGCGGAGATATAATGCATGTAGTTGATTTCACGGAAGAGTGTGGAATTGGGTATGGATATTTTAATATTCCGAAAACAATTAAAGAAGGATGTATTGGAGAGTATCATCCCCTCCAGACTTTCTCTAATAAAGTACGTACCCTTATGATCGGTGCAGGATATTTAGAAGTATTAAACTTCATATTGTCTAATTCTGAAAAACATTATAACTATATGAAGCAAGAATTTAAAGAGGAAAATTCACTTCAAATTGCAAATCCAGTTTCTAAGGAATACAATACCACACGTACAAGAATTTTACCAAAATTAATGGAAACTCTTCTTTATAATCGTTCTGAAGAAAAGCCAATTAGAATTTTTGAAGTGGGGGATATAATCTTATTAGCACCCAAGGAAGAAACGGGTGCTAAAAGGGAAGTACATCTATCTGCAGTTACTTATCATGAGGATGCTGATTTTACCGAGATAAGATCAGCATTAGACTTCATAATGACATCACTTGGCCATTACTCAAATTACCAAGTAAAGCCAGGAAAGAATCCAACCTATATTTCTGGCAGATATGGAGAGATCTTTCTGAATGGTGCTATTATTGGAGAAATTGGAGAAATTCATCCAGAAGTATTATTAAATTTTAAGTTAGAATTCCCCGTAGCGGCAATGGAATTGAATTTAGAATTATTAATGGGAGATTAATAGCAATATCTTATTTTAAGATTGAAACGGCCTTTTCATTAAGAGATACAAATCTGCTGTTAGTATTATATAAATAAACGTTTCTATCAATAAAATTTAAGCAATTTAATAATAGAAAACATTAAGGATATTAATATAAAATTGTTTTTAATTCTTATTTTTGTTTGTAGTGTAATCAGAAAATCTTAATTAATGAAAATTTTTTTAATAGTTTAGTAATAGTATTACAATAGATCTTTTTATATTATTCTTAATTTCGATAAGGGTTTAAAAATTGACTAATAATGAAGAACTTAAAAAAGAAATTGCACAATATAGAAAAGAAATAGATGAAATTGATGATAAAATTGTTGATCTCTTAAATAAAAGGGGAAATTTTGCCATTAAATTGGGTGAAATTAAAAAGAAATTAAACTTAGATGTGTTCCAACCACAGCGAGAAAGAGAGGTTATAGAACGGATTAAAAATAAATCTATTGTCTTTAAAAAATCAAGTATGGAAATTATTTGGAATGAAATTCTTGGTGCTAGTAAAGTTATTCAAGGATCTATCATCAAAACCGGATATTTGGGACCTATAGGAACTTTCACTCATCAAGCGGCACTCGAAATATTTCCTAAATCAGGTTCAAAATTTATTCCATATAATAACTCATTAGATATATTTAATGATATAGAAAAAGATATTATTGAATTTGGAGTAATACCTATAGAAAATAGTCTACAAGGAACTGTTTTAGAGACTATTGATATATTAATCGAGAAAGAACTCCTTATATATAGTGAGATTGAGCTAAGAATAATTCAAAATTTAATTGGTTTAAAAGATGCAAAAGTTTCAGATTTAAGCCATGTATACTCACATCCTCAAGCATTCGCTCAAACACGTTTATGGATAAAAGAAAATTTACCTAATATAACCTTGATCAATGTAAGCTCAACTGCAGAAGCAGTCAGAAGAGTCCACAAATTAAATGACAAATCTTATGGGGCTATAGGAACGGCATTTGCATGTCAAGTTTATGATTTAGAGATTCTTAAATCTAAAATTGAAGATGAACCTATGAATTACACTAGATTTTTAGTTATCTCTAAACGAGAAAACCCATTAAAAACTGAAAAAATGAAGACTTCAGTAGTATTTGCCACTAAGCATGTACCTGGGGCATTATATAATGTTTTAAAAGTATTTTCTGATGCAAAAATAAATTTGACAAAAATTGAATCTAGACCTAGCAGAAAAGTACGCTGGGAATATATTTTTTTTATGGATTTTGAAGGAGATAAAGATGAACCACATATTAAAGAAGTACTTCAATTAATGAAAGCAAATGTAATTTGGCACAAAATCCTAGGATCCTACCCTATGAAATAAAAATTTAAAATCCTCTTTACTTTAAAGTATTTTGATTTCTAAAAGTATTTTAATTATTTCTTTTTATTAAAAATATATAACTTTAAACATTTCTAAAGAGTTTAATTTGGTTCGGTTAATATGCTTGGCGAAGTAAGGAATGATGGGAGGATATTTAATGAGATTCGAAAAACCACCATAGAACGTAATTATCTTAAATATCCAGAAGGTTCTGTCTTGATTACTCAGGGTAGTACTAAAATAATAATAACAGCATCTATTTTAGATTATGTTCCGAAATTTTTAGCTGATACAGGTACTGGATGGATAACTGCTGAATACAATATGTTGCCTAGAGCTACTCAATTACGAAATAATCGAGAAAGGAATAGATTAAGGATCAAAGGTCGAACCCATGAGATACAGCGATTAATTGGGAGAGCTATGCGTGCTGCGTTTAATTATGAAAAAATAGGAGAAAGAACTATCCATATAGATTGTGATGTAATTCAAGCAGATGGAGGAACTAGATGTGCTGCTATAACAGGAGCGTTTGTGGCAGTTTTTGATGCAATTAATTATTTGTACAATGAAAAATTAATATATGATTTTCCAAATTACAAAATAACTGCAGCTATATCCTTAGGAATTAAAGATGATAAAGTAATTTTGGATTTGAATTATAATGAAGATTCAAAAGTAGATGTTGATTTTAATCTCGTATTAAATGAAGATTTAGAATTTATAGAGATTCAGGGTACAGCTGAAGGAAAAACGTTTAATAAAAACAAATTAAGTGAAATTTTGGAGCTTGGTCAAAAAGGAATTTTAGAATTGATTAAAATACAAAAAAAGGTGTTAAATCTTTAAATCCACCTTTTTTCTTATTAATTTTTATAAAATCATGGTAAATTAATCTTTAATTTACTTATTGCAGAGCTAATCCTATATCTTTCACTAGTTTCTTGTGATTTAATTAGATGGTGTTGTTTTATTAATCTGAAGTCATTAGCTTTTTCCTTATTTATATTAATTAAATTGATCTTTTCATCAGGATCTTTTTGTAAATTAAATAGATATTCTTGGTTTAGCTCCTCATCAAAAATATATTTCCATTCTGCTTTTTGAATAGATATTAGAAGGTAACCTTCCTTACTATTTCTTTTCATAAATCTATTCTTTTGATAGCAAGCAGAAATAATGAAATCATCCCTTTTTTGGGGAACAGCTCTCATTAAAGGTATTAAACTTTTACCTTGAAACCATTCTGGGATTTCTATTCCAAAATAATCTAATATAGTGGGCGCGATATCTATCAATTGTACTTTTTCTTTAATATAATTTAAATTAGTATTTACTCCTTTTTCAACAATAAAAAGAGGGACTCTTAATAATTCTTGATAGACACTTCCTTGATGTCCAAGAAGTCCGTGTTCATAAAGAGATTCTCCATGATCTGAGGTTATAATTATCAAGGTATTCTTCTTGAAGTGATAATTAATATAATCAAATAAGTACTTTAAATTCTCATCACAAAAATTAATTTCTCCGTCATAAAGAACAATTAGTTTATCTAAAATCTCTCTAGAAATTTTATATTTCTGGTGATCTACAAGAATTTCCTTAGATAAGTACTCCCTTTCATTAGAATCTATATCAAATTTTCTAAGATTTAATACATTTTTCGAAGGGGGATTATATGGTCCATGGGGTTCCATAAAATGAGCCCAAATAAAAAGGGGACGTTTATAGGTGTTCAAAAAAGTAATGATTTTATTGATTATATAAGTAGCATTATAAGACATTGGTGTAAATGGTAGCAATATGTCTGTTATAAAGGGGAATTTAGTTCTAATCCAATCTAAAAATTTATTAAAACCCCTAAATCTATAAATTAATTTTCTTGAAAAGTTCTTGTAATTGAAAATCTTCTTAATAACAGAAATCAACTGATAACGTATTCCTTTCCTATTTGGACGATTTTTTTCAGTTTTATATCTTTCTCCGTCCAAAAATATATCAAAACCTCGGTCATAATTAAAAAAGGTCCCTAGATTTGGATTACTATGAATTCCGTAGTTAAAAACACCATATTCTTTCAAAAGTTGGGGAAATGTAATTTTTTCATTAGGTAAGGGGCTATAGCCTCCATTTAAAAGTGGCAAAATAGATGTAAAAATAGCAGAAAAAGAAGATGGGGTTGCAGGTCCATTTGTATATGCATTAATAAAAGTAGTTCCTTGTTTAACGAACTTATCTAAGTTTGGTGCTGTATTTAAAGAATATCCATATTGTTTTAAATGATCTGCTCTTAAAGCATCAATAGTTATTAGAAAAACAGTTTTTTCGTTTTTATTTTCAAACATCTAAGTATATAATTAAAAAAACAAAAAAAATTTTTTTTCTTATTTATAGTAAATGTTAGTGTGAATTTAAAAAGTAGAAATTATAGTTTTTAAATTTTACATTAAAATCTGAAAAAATTTTTAGAAAATTTTTTTTTTTAATTAAATTTTTATTATCTTAACTCTAAGATGATAAGAAAGTTTTATATCAAAAACTAATTAAGAGCGTTTTATTTGAAATACTTAGCTTTAATTAAGTTATTTAACAATTCTTAAAGGCAATTATAAAAATGGTAAATGTTTTTATATTTTCTCCAGTATCTCTCGAATATGGAAGAGGTGGAGAAATATATTCTATGGATTTAGCAGCTGGTTTACAGAAATATTATAATATTAAATTATTTCATACAAATCTCTATTATTCTGATAAATTTTTAACTAAAGATGAGACCATTAAGAAACTAAAAGAAAGGGGTTTTAAATTTAAAAAAATTGAGCGAATGAATTTTGCAACACTTGATATACTTAACCGACAATTTAGTTTCCCACATCCATTAGATATTATACGTTTACATAAAAAAATTAAAAAAAATGATGTAGTATATTTATCTGTGAGCAATGTTAAAAATAATTTGGTATTTATGTTTTTATATCTTTTAAATCCAAGAATCAAGTTCATACTTGGATATCATAGACCACTACAGAGTGAAAAAATCTTTTCTTTATATAATCTAAAATATCGTCTTTCAATTCTTCTTCTGTCCCTTTTTAAGAAAAGGTTTTATCATCAGACAATTTCTCAACACGCAAAAACATTTTTAGAAAATTTTTACTCGCCGAAGAAGGTATTTCATATAGTAGAGGGATTAGAGATTGAAAATTTCTTTGATGAAGCATTTGAGAAAAAGGAAAATCCTAATTTAATTATAATGTATGCAGGTGCACTTAATGATGAACATAAAGGAATTGGAGTACTATTAAAAGCAATAGAAGATTTTATTAAGAAATATGGTGAATTAAGAGTAAAATTTGAAATATATGGTTTTGGACCTTTAGAAGAAGAAACAAAAGACTTAATTCGAAGATTTCCTCAACACATAAAATTATTTGGATATATAAATTATAAAGATTTAGTTGAGGCTTTTAAGAATTGTGATGTTTTTATATCCTCCTCACGTAGAGAACCTTTCGGAAGAGTAATTATTGAAGCATTAGCAGGAAAATCGATTATTATTTCTACTAAAACATTTGGAGCACTTGATATTTTAAAAGGAAAAGATTTTGCATTTTTTCTTGAAGATTTATCAGAAAATGAAATTATAGAAAAAATTCTTAACGTTTATAGGCTATGGTTGGAAAACCCAGAAAAATTTAAAAGATTACAGGATTCAGCAAGTAAATATGTATTCCAAACATATACAATATCAAAAGAAATTGAAATGTTTAAAGATTTTATTGATAAAATTATAAAAAATAAAATATAGGAAAATATTAACCTTTTAAGCACCAAAATATGTTTAATCTATTTTGAATAGGTGTTAATCATAAAGAACATAGTATTAGGAATAGATGGTGGCTGTTTTGAAAGTATTGAATCTTTATTACATAAAAATTTATTGCCAAATTTTAAAAAACTGATTGAAAATGGTGTATCTGCAAAATTAAAGGTTACTATTCCTCCTGTAACCATCCCTTCTTGGCCATGTTTATT
>JBHLKA010000078.1:0-12206 GCA_048887145.1 Candidatus Hodarchaeota archaeon | reverse complement strand
TTTAATTCACTGATAGTTCCAAGATCTTCAAATGAATCAGAAAATGAATTTAATGCAGTGAAAAAACCAGAAACCATAATTAAGTTGTCTTCGTGTGAAAAAAGTTTTCCTGATTTAGAAATTTCAGCTGAATTAAAAAAACTTCTATTTAGTAGTGGTAAACCATCTTTAATGATGATAATGTCTCTGATCATTTGAAACTCAATAATTTATCTATAGAAAATTATAAAAACTAAACTTTTATATTCAACGAATATATCAATAAAATCTAAGCGCCTAAAAAGAAAAAAAAATGTAATATCTAAATGATACTAAAATAATATCAAAAAATGATTAGAAAATTCATTCATTTGGATATAATAAAAAATAGTAATAAAGTTGACCCCTACTGAAGGCATTAATCTTATGTGCAGGTTATGGAAAGCGATTAAGACCATATACTAATGTATATCAAAAAACTATGTTACCAGTTCATGGTAAACCCCTATTAGAATATATAGTAGAAGGTTTAATCCAAGCTGGTTTTAGAGATCTAATAATTGTAGTAGGATTTCAGAAAGAACAAATTATACGCCATTTTCAGGATGGAACAAAATGGGGACTAAATATTGAATATGTTATTCAAAAAAATTTAGATGGAACAGGTGGAGCA
The DNA here is from genome assembly GCA_048887145.1 of Candidatus Hodarchaeota archaeon. Lineage (GTDB taxonomy): Archaea > Asgardarchaeota > Lokiarchaeia > Sigyniarchaeales > SOKP01 > SOKP01. The sequence goes on along the minus strand of JBHLKA010000078.1, from coordinate 11,554 downwards.
GTATTATTATGCGAAAATTTAATCCAAAACCAACATTTTTTTCTAACTTGGGGAGATATTTTGGTCCCTTATCATATTTATAGGGATGTTTACAAGTTATATATAAATGAGAATCTAGATTTCATATTAGTCGCAAATTACATGAAGGATCCTCATAAAGGAGCTGCAATTTATTGCGATGGCCTCTATTGTGCAAAAGTAATTGAAAAACCAAAAAAAGGGAAATCAAAATCAAATTATAATAATTGTGGTATTTTTATCCTATCAACAGATATATTCGATGTATTAAAATCTTTAAATCCCTCTAAAAGAGGTGAAATTGAGCTAACTCAAGCAATAAATATTGGAATAAAGGAAAGAAATTGGAAAGTCCGAGTAGTCAAAATGGAAAAAAAGCAATTTAGAGGGGATTTTGGTGATAAAAATATTTATAAGCAGTTAAAATCCGATTCAGGTTGGCTTAATAAAATTTAATATTAAAAAAAATTATTTTAGTCCTCATCAAGTTCAGGAGGTTCGGGAAGATCAACTTGCTCTTTAGGTGCTGGAGGTTCATCAGGTTCAGGAAATTCGGGAGGTTCTGGATGTTTAAGTTCCTTTGTTCTTCGATATCTACGATATAAAACAATACTAATGATAGCAACAGCCCCTATTGCTATAGCTAAAATTATATAAAGCCATGGAAATTCTGATGGAATACTTCCGCGATATCCAAAAACATTTCCTTCCACTAGGGTACCATAGCAGTCTCCATGGATATCAATTTGGTCTATACCAGTATAGCCACCATTATTGTAAATGTAGTTTTCAATTATTTGCGTATTATTACTTGCAAAATATACTTTTATACCATAATCTCCACAATCATAAATTTCATTAGCTATAATTTTATTATTATTTGATTTTACAAGTGTTATTCCATTAGTGCTATTTTGAATGAAATTATTTCTAAGTTCATTATTATCTGAAAACAAAAAATAAATCTCTTTACAATCCAGTATTTCGTTATCTGAAATATTATTATTATGGGAATAGGTCAAATGAATTGCTCCCAAGCTAATATCATTATCAAATATTAATCCATTAGAAACGTTATTTAATCTAATAGTTGTACCGCTTGGCTCTGAATTTTTTAAAGTACAATTTTGTATCTTAAAATAAGCGTTAGTATTATTTATAAAGATACAATCAATAGCTCCATCTTCATCTATTATAAAATCTTCTATTACATATGGATTCCCATACGTACCAGTTCCACCAGGAGTAACACCATTAGTAAGATTAAAATCACCGTTTCCATTTATAATGATAGGACCACGAACTATATTTGATTTAATTTTACCATTGTCTTTTTCTATTGGTTTTGCTTTAGTAAAATTGTTGTATTCTATGTATAAAATCGAATTTATAAAGACTAAAAATAATATAAAAACCATTAAATATTTTATTACTCTTATCTTCTTCATTTTTTGGAATTCAACTTAAATTTTTTTAATCAAGTGAACATAATTACGAACTTATTAAAAAAATTTTTGGATAACAAGGTATAAATGATAAATCATTTATAGAAAAAAAATAAATATAAAAGATCATAAAACGAAATTTATAATTTAGGTATAAGGTGAAATTCATTATGGGGAGAAAAGCTTATAGATTATTATTAGTAATTTCCTTAATCTTAATAAACACTACTATTATTGGAACAATACAAGAAACATCTCTAATAGGTATTAATGCTACTGATGTTTTCGAAGAACTTTTAAAATTAAATAGGGATAAAGAACCAATTCCTTCCTTTAATGAGCAAACAAGTACTCCCCTTATTAGATACCTTGGGCCTGACAATCACCCAATAGAAGGGCTCGATCTAAAAAGTCATGCCGACGAATTATTCGAGATTGACTTTAGATTAGATGACAACACCCCTAACGAGTGGGTAATCAGAGTTTATGCTTATCTTGATTATAATATTCAGGACACTTCTTTAGGGGATAGTGAAAAATTCGAAGATGGAAGTGATTATAAGCAGTATCAATCTGGTACTTCCCCTATGTTAAGCGAACTTAACCCTGACGAGAGTTATATGGGAGTTAGATACAGTAAAATTTTAGAAGATCATGAAGAATGGACTAACTCAGAAAAAGACTTTACTGCAATGAAAAATAATGTTGATATGCTTAGCGATGAGTTATATTTTCACGTAAAAGTCCTATACAAAATAGAGTTTGAAGGGGATGATTATTATTACTATCGAACATTCTATATTTCTAATTATTGGACACCTAATTTTAAATTTAAACCTTTAAATATTTATGATGATGATACTTCTCCTCCAAGTTTTATTAGTGTTGATATTCAAAATCCACCAATCTATGATAGTAATGAAACTATAGATTTTGAAATACTAGTTGAGGACGATACTGGAATTGCAGAACTATATATTGATTTTCAAGGAAATCTGTATATCGATGAAGATAAAGATAATCATATATCTATACCCAATCCTGCTGTTCCCGGAGAGTATAGTTTAGATGTTATTGCTTATGATGCTGATAATGATCGAGAAGGTGATCAACTAAGATCCAACTTGTATTCAAGTTTCAAAATTTTTGATGACGATGTTAATTGTCCCATTTTTTCAGATGTATGTATAATAAATGCACCAATATATGATAGTTATGACTATATAATTTTCGAAATTATGGCTGAGGATGAATCTGGTATTGCGGAATTATTTATTGATTTTATAGATACTAGATATTATCGTAATGATGAAAGTATTCAAATACAGATTCCAAATCCGAGAGTTCCTGGAACATATGAATTTTCTGCTACTGCTGTTGATAATGATTCAGAATATGGTCAAGATCAGTTAAATACCACTATAACATCTTCTTTTGAGATCTTCGACGATGATATTACTCCGCCTCAAATATTCATTTATGAAAATGAAGATTATTTTGATTTAGCGATTATTGATAACGATGGGATAATTGATAGTGAAGCAACCGGAACTTATCTAATTATCAGCCAGGATGAAGAAGTAATCGCAACAGGCATATTAGATGAAGAAAAAATTAAATATAGACTCTGTAAAAATATCTTCTATTCAGGGGGTGTTGGGACTCATAGATTAATCATTCAAGCGACAAATAATGATCTAGAATGGGAAGGTGATGAAGAAACCTCCACTAGTGAAGAAATTATTATCATTACTCCAGATGACTATTTTAAATTTATAAACAAACAGATTAACGAGATCAACAATTACATTTGTAGTATTGTAAGCCCATTTATTTGTTGTTTTGTTGGGTGTTTCCTTAATACTATTCAAGAAGATTTAAAAGAAGCCTATAACAACTTCATGGTTAATAATATTATTAAATCTCTAGATTATGTAAGAGAGGCAAGATCAAAACTTTTACTTAGCATGGATTTAATAAATGGGATTTATGATATTGGATGTATATGCATTGAAGATAGAGACTTTTTATTAGCATCATTACAGAAAATCCTTGACACTGTTGATAACTTAATAGATTATTTAATTAACCCTATGTAATCTTCAAAAGAATTTTGAATTTCTTTTTTTTTTAAATTTTAAATAATAAAAAATTCCAACTTATTACATAAAGTAATTATTTTTATGAATAATTATTATGAGAATAAGAACTCGAAAGAATTTAGTAAAGAAGAATATCGCTATTATATTTTTATTCCTCCTCCCGCTTATTCTATTTGGAGGTTATGCGGGATTTTGTGTTTATATTATAAATGACGTAGCTTCTTTTACATTTAATTTAGATCCTCCGCAAACTAAGTATTTCACACCTTTGAACCAGATTTTGGCAAATCAAACATATTTAGAAAAAATGGCTCAAAGATATGATTACCAAATAGAAAGGATCCATATGCCTACGAATATTAGTGTGGATGTTATCTTTACTAATAACAGTTATTCTGAGGTTAAAAATTGGACCTTAACAGACAATGGAGCACTACATATAGGCTATACACTTGCCTCTCAGAGTTTAAGATATAAATGGGCTTTAGAAAATGGTGATATAAATGAATTAAATAATGCCACAAGAATGGTTAGGAAATGTGTAACTGCTTTTAGCTATATGTTAGCAGCACCTAATGGTGGGATAGGGCCTGAATATCCAGGAACACCCGCTAGATTTGTATGTGCTCCTGAAAATCGGAAATATCATCCTTGGATATTTAAAGAGGACGCTCGACATTTTAATGGTACCGGAATCTATAATAATTGGAGAGTTCGACTTCATACTTCTCGCGATGAGCTAGCAGGATATTACTTAGGTTTTTCAAGTGTCTTGAAATTTATTGATCCTGCATTAAATGAAGATAGTAGGTGGTGCGTTGAGAGGATCAGACTACTTACAGAACAAATGATAGAAGGTTTCAAAAAAACAAATTGGCTAGTATTAGGTGGTGAGGGAGAACCAGTAGGTTCTGATTTAAATCCATATTTAGAGGGAAGTACATGGCAATTAGCTTTACTTCGAATAGGAGCTACAGCATCACCAGAGAAATATGACTCTCTTTATCATTATGCAGCAACTAAGATAATGTCAATGAATGGCGCTAATATGGGAAGTTCATGGAATACGATATATGATACATATTCTCTTGCTTTTGGGATGGATGTTATGTTTGCTCTAATTATGCTTGAGGATAATCCAAGACTTCAATATCATTATATAAAAAATTTTGAAAAAGAGTTTTATAGTTATGTAAAATATCATCGTAATGCGTATTTCAATATAATCCATCTAACTTTCATGGAGTTAATCCCAGATGCATCAACGTTCGAAAATCCAGATTATAATGATGATACGATAAAATGGGACATTTTAGATCAATTATGGAAGTTCAATACATCAGGTTGGGGAAACGGGATTAGAAATTACAATCTTTCATTACGACCAAATTCCACGAGAGCAACAAGTCCTAATCCGGAAATAGCAAAAATGGAAATAGAACCCAAGAAAGCAAAATGGAATGACTTTTTTGAAAATAATACATTTGGAAGTCTATTTGCATGGATTGGAGAAGAATTAGATTTTGATAAACCTCTTTATTTATTACCAAGAACAGTCTCAGAATCCGAAGCTCATTATTTTCTTTGGGAAAATAGTAAATTTTATGGTGATAATTCTGATCATCCATCCGGTAATGGTTTAAAACAAGCCGTACCTACATCATTTCTTATAGTTTACTGGATGGGTCGTGCTTTTAACATTTTTTAATTATTCCATTTTATTTAATTTTTTAAGACCAAACAATAATAGTGGAATAGCAAATAAAATGCCAAAAGTTATTAAAGGAAGGCTGAAGATCAATTTTATTAATTCAGGCGGGGGATTAAAATTCTCTAATAATTGAAATCCTAAGAAAAGGCTTCCAAAGATTGTTGCCACGTTAATAATAATCAAAATACCTACTGTTAGTTGCATATCACCCCCTTTTTCTTCGAATGCTGGATTTATACACTGAAGTCCTATAGCTTGAGATACAGTTATTAAACTATTTATCATAAGAAACAGAAAAAAGAAAATTGTAGTAAATATATCATAATGAAAAAATAAGCTAAAAAAAATAGTCAAGCCAATTCCAATAAAGAAAATAATAATAAAAATCATTTGTAGATATGAAAAGATTAATGCTTTAATATTTCTGGGAGATTTCTTATATACCCATATTAGTTCTTTCGAGCCAACAAATATAAAATTTCCTAACAATAAACTGAATAACATCCCGGCAATCATGACGCTTATCATCATATATATACTTATATCTTCGATATCTAAATTTGGATAATCCCCTCCTAAAAATGAAAAAAAAATTCCTTCAAACAGAGTTAATCCTATGGAATATACAATTTTCATTATATTTTCTCTTTTTCTAAAAAATTCTTTTAATTGAGTAATAATTAAACCTTCCCATTTTAGTCCTGTAATTTTTCTTATGAAAATATAACCCTTATTTTCTTTTTCAATAATAGAAGTAGTTTTTTCAATGCTAGTTTCTAAAGTGAAAAATACGTGTGCCTTTTTAAAGCTTATATAGAGAATTATAAGAGGAATAATAACAGTAAGAGAAATACTTGCCCAGATATTAAGAACATACGAACTTATTAATACAGGTTGAATTGAGTATAAGATAATATTTGAAAACCACAGCGACGGATAAAAACTTAAATAATTTTTAATTTGGGGATTAGATCTTATATAATCAAATAAATATGTAAATGTATACAATATTGCAACCATTGCAATAGCTAAAAGAAATAGTAATAATTTACCCAAATCACGTGCTTTTTCACTTCTTGCTATTTTATGTTCGAGCCAAGAGACTAAAATAGATCCTAATAAAGCAGCAAAAATAACATGCCCAGCCACGCATAAATAAATAACGATATATTGAACAATATTTAAATTCATAATTGGATTTATTAAACCAGTTATAATTGGTGCCAATGCTAAAATAAATATTAGATATATTGGTACCTTTCCTAAAAATTCTCCGGTAAAAATATCACCTGGTCTAGCTGGGGATGCTAATATCATTTCTTTGTAGCCAACCTCCGTCTTTCGATAGATATTTTGCATTGGATACATTATAATTATCAAGAATAACATCATTAATATAAATTCTATAAGGTATCCTACAATTGCTAAAATGGTACTAGGAAAACTTGTGGCTAAAGTAGGCATGAATAAGTCAAAAATTAAAGGAGCAATAAAAAATGCCCATATACAAAGTATTGCATAAATTATTATAAACAACAAAAATCTATGATTACGAAAACCAGATGTCCTTCTCCTAAGTTCAGTTTTGGCAATTGTTTTCCAAGCCGTCATTTTACTTCTTTTTCCTTTCTTTCCTTTTCTTTTTCTCTTTAACTTTTTTAGGTAATTCTTCTCTCCAAGCTAATAAATCCTCAATTTTAGTAACACCCATTATTTTTAAATATGCATCCTCTAAATCTTGAGCATCAACAGAATCAATAATTTTTCGTGGTGTTCCCTCCACTTTCAAAGATCCTTTATCAATAATACCGATTAGATCACACAATTCTTCAGCTGTATCTAAGAGATGAGTACAAATGAAAATGGTTTTATCTGCTTTCTTGGTTAATTCAGAAATTAGATCTTTAACCATTCTTGTGGCAGCAGGATCTAGATTTGAAGTAGGCTCATCTAAGAAAATGATCTTAGGATCTTGTATTAAAGCCGCACATAAACAAACTTTTTGTTTCATCCCTCTTGAAAAACCTTCTAAAAGATCATTTTCTCTCCCTTCTAAGTCAAAAATCTCTAGTAATTCATCAATACGAGCAATTATTACTTCTTTTGGTAGATAATATAATTCACCTATAAATTCTAAAAACTCTCGAGGGGTTAATTTTTGATATAAACCAGGAGATTCAGGGAGAAATCCACAAATTTTTTTTACATCCTTACTCTGGGTAATTATATCATAACCTCCAACTAAAGCCGTGCCAGAAGTAGGGGAGATAATCGAATTTAACATACGAACAGTTGTAGTTTTTCCAGCTCCATTAGGTCCTAAGAGAGCATAAGTTTTACCATAAGCAATTTCGATATTTAAATTATTTACTGCGAAAATATTACCAAAATGTTTAGTCAAACTCTTTGTACTAATAGCAATATTATCTATCGTTAATTCACCCATTTAATCATTCAAGAATAAAAAGAAAAGATGCTTTTTAATGTTTCATAAATTCTGTTAAACCATAGTTAAATCTCAGCATCAATAAAAAGATCATCAAATTTAAATCCTAAAAATTCGGATAATTTTTCTAAAAACCCTTTATTAAAACTTTTTGACAACTCTTTTTCATCTATATCCCCTATTCGAAATAAAATGTTATGATCAATACTATAAGTATTAATAAAATCCTCCACTTCCTTATAGGGTTTCTTATATTTAATTTCTTTTAGTTCATCTTTAATTATAGGTTCTTGATAAAAGATTTCATTTAACGGTCTATTTAAAACTTCAGCAATCTTAAAAGATATTGTAAGCGATGGATTATACTTTCCTTTTTCTAAGAAATATATTGTTTGGCGAGAAACTCCAATACTATCTGCTAGATCTTGTTGACTCAGACGTAAATCATTTCTAATTTCTTTGATCCTTGTCTTTATCTTCGTTCTAAATTTCACAAATTTCTCACCAATCAATCAAATAGCAAACCAAATAATTTCTCAAATTTTAAACAAACCCTAATTTGTTCTCATGCTAACTCAAATAAATCTTCAATTTTACAGTTTAGAACTTTAGCAATTTTGGAAGCTAGTAATAAACTTGGATTATACTTTCCTTCTTCCAAATAGTTTATTGTTTCTATAGGAACTCCTACCTTCTCTGCTAACATCGCAGCAGAAAGATTTGCTTTTTCCCTTAGTTCTCTTATTGAAGTCTTTAACTTCTCTCCCTCTCGCATTTTAGAAAGAATATAGCTAATAAAATTATCAAATGCCAATTGTTCAGGTTTAAAAATTTTATCTTCTAAACCACTTGGGGTAGCTGAAATATTTGAAATTATTTCTTTAATCTTATTTTCAATAATATGGGGATCCTTTAGACCTGGAATATATCCTTCAGGGCCTATTCCTCTACGTGTCGTACCAGAACTGACAGCACTATGACCAGCGGTTTCAATCTTTATTGTAAAAGTTTTAAACATTCTATCAAATATTCCTGTTGTTATATTAATATTTTGGATTCTTTTATAAGGAATAGTAGCCCTCATTTTTGTAAATACACCATGATTAATCACAATACTGTTTTTTTGTACCTTATACGTAAAGTTTCTGACATAAGCCGAAAAATATAGGGCAGATATCAAAGCTATAACTACATATGGAGCAAGTACGCATATAAGAATTGAAATAAGAAATACTACTGTATCAAAAAAATAAACATAGTAACAAATTATTGATACAATCGCAGCATATAATACAAGAATTAAATTGTTTTTCAATACTTCTTTCTTTACATAATCACGAGATATTGTGCCTATATAGATAAATTCTTCCTCGTTCATGATATTCCCTCCCTTTTTTTTAAATATTTAAATTTACTAGTCATTTTATTAATTTATTAATAGTAATATGGAAATATATATTTTTCTAATTCTCAGATTTTGCGTTTTCAAGATTTATGGGATAACACCTCATTTTTTAAAAAAAAATGTTAAACTATAATCAAGGCAAAAATGATTTGCTTTTTAAATAACAGAAATATTTAAATATGATGACTAGTAAATTTAACATGGGTATAATAAAAAATCATTAGCCATACCTAAAAAAACTTAATAAAAACCCTTTAAATAAAGGATGTGATTTGAAGAATGTTGGAAACTGAATCCGAAATAATGGAAAGGATTTATGGAATCAACATTTTAAGGGAAGATGACATAGTCCTTTTAAAGAAGAAAAGAAAATTGAAGGAAGTAATCGAGAATTTAAATATAAGTGATCATCTCTCTGCTAAATCAAAAAAATATATTATATTAGGACTTGAATTATTTATTATCGCTGCCCATATCGCGTTTTTTATTCTTAGAATATTCAATTTTTAAAGCAGTGTTAAGAAAATGGAAGAAGAAGTAGAGGAACAAAAAGATTTAATTATCCTTAAGAAACATAGTCGTACTAAAAGAATCTTAATAATAATCGTTAAGATACTCTTACTTTTTTTCTTTCCGATTGTCGTAGCTCTTTTAGACCATTTTATATTTTGAAAATTAGCTATTTTTTAAAGGTTAAATATTGGTCTAATCTAGTTTTAAAATAAAATAAATAATCTGATTAATTAATAATCTTGAGTTAAAAAAGTCATATCAATCAAAACAGAGATAATAGTGTAAACATATGTCTATAGAAAAAAAACATCGTTATTATTCAAAAGGGAAATATGAAGCCGCGATCGGAACTTTTGCTGTAGCAATCGTATTTTTATTCGTTGCCATTCTATCATTAGTTCTAGATTATATTAACTATGAATTCATCGGTTTGGAACATTGGGGTAAATTCATGTTCATACCTGCATTTTTCATTTTCATTGGTGGCTTTACACAGATTAATACTAACATGAAATTCAAAAAAGCAATAAGGGTTGCACTTATGGATCGTGGCCAAAAAGGTACTCATAAATTGGAAGATATCGCTCTTGAAGTTGGGATAAAACCCCGCGACGTATTAAGAGTTCTTATAGATTTAAGAAATAATGGAGAGATCAATTATCGATTCAATTCTGATACAGGTGAAATCATCCTTGGTGAAAGTGTATCATATGTTCAAGCTGAAAGTTATGTAGCCCCACCAAAAAAACTTGAAGCTCCATTGGATTCTGGAGGTAAAAATTATTGTGTTTATTGTGGATATAAGCTACGCGAAGGAGTTCGTTTTTGTGCGAATTGTGGTTCAGAATTATAAATATGAAATAGTTTAGTTATAAATTTATTTGATTAAATCTTTTTTTTTTTTCATTTTCAAATATAAAATTAAAATTTTAATGATTATTAGATAATTTTAGTAATTATTAATTCAAATAAAGAGAGTTTTTTTATGAAAAACAAAGTTCTTACTTTTGGAGAAATAATGCTAAGGTTATCTCCTCCAAATTTTCAGCGATTTATTCAAGCTCGCTCTTTTGATGCAATTTATGGTGGAGGTGAAGCAAATGTCGCAGTATCCTTAGCTAATTATGGGATTCCTGTTGAATATGTGACAAAATTACCGAATAATGAAATTGGTAATGCTTGTATTCAATTTCTAAGACAATTTGGAGTTGATACGATTAATATCGTTAGAGGAGGAGATAGACTAGGAATATATTATCTCGAAATGGGATCCTCTGTTCGCCCAAGTAAAGTAATTTATGATAGAGCCCATTCTACAATTTCTGAAGCAGATCCTAAAGATTTTGATTGGAATCAAATATTTGAAGATGCGTCTTGGTTTCATTGGACAGGAATTACACCAGCCATTTCTCAAAATTTAGCAGAAATATGTTTAAATGCTGTAAAAGTTGCTAAATCCAAAGGGATAACAATTTCTTGTGACTTAAATTATAGAAGTAAACTATGGAACTATGGGAGAACTGCTTCTGAAGTAATACCCGAATTAATTAAATATTGTGATATCGCTATAGGCAATGAGGAAGATGCTGAAAAAGTATTAGGGATTAAAGCTCCTAACACAGATATTATTTCTGGTAAACTATTTGCAGAAAATTATAAATATGTTGTTCAAGAAATTACGAATAGATTTCCGAATTTGAGTTATGTGGCAATAACCTTAAGAGGATCCATTTCTGCGAGCCATAACACCTGGGCAGGAGTGTTATATGATAAAAAAAAGATGTATATTAGCCCTCACTATGATATAACCCACATTGTGGATAGAGTTGGGGGTGGTGACTCATTTGTGGCAGGCTTGATTTATGGTTTTCTTAACTATAAAGATGAAATGCAGAAAATATTAAATTTTGCTGT
>JBHLKA010000077.1:0-12243 GCA_048887145.1 Candidatus Hodarchaeota archaeon | reverse complement strand
GCACCTGTATGAGAAAATGTTGCTCGAGAACCATCTTTAGTATATCCTCCTTTCCATATAATTACAGGTTTTTTTTTGGTTGTTTTTTTTAATTCTTCAAAAAAACTGTAACCTTTAGCTGAACCAAAAGATTCTAAATATGCAGCTATAACTTTAGTTTTAATATCTTGACTATAATGTCTAATAAAATCAACACAATTCAAATCTATTTGATTGCCGAATGAAATTCCATATCTAAGTCTCATATCTCTTTTAGAACTAACGTCTATTAATTGATTTAAATGCCCGCCTGATTGAGACATAAATGAAATAGATCCAGGAACTACAAATGGAGTGCTAAATGAGAATGCCATTCCTGTATCTGCATTATAAGGTCCTAAACAATTAGGACCAATAATTCGGGTTTCAGATCCATTAATAATACCTTTTATTTCTTGTTCTAATTGTAACCCTTCAAAATCACCTGTTTCTGAAAACCCTGATGAAAATATAATTACCCATGGAACTTTTTTCTCAACACATTCTTTTAAAACCTTAGGTATGATTTTTGTTTTTACAGAAATATATACAGTATCAATCGGATAAGGTATATCTAATATGGACGCATAAGATTTCCAATCTAGAATTTTATCATATTTTGGATTAACTGGGTAAAACGTTGTTGACCATTTTGATTCTTTAAAAGCACTTAAATACAACATTGAACCAAATTTGGAGTTTTCAGATGCACCAATAAAGGCTATATGTTTTGGGTAAAATAAGGTGTTAAATTTTTCAAAGTTGTATTCTGTCGAAACCATTTAACTAGAAAAAAAATCGAATGGTTAAATTCTTTTTGATAGAATTCAAATACAACTTGAAATACATCAACGAGAGGTTTTGGTTTCTATTGGAGTATAATATTTTTACATATTTATGTAAAAAACTAAATTTTTAATGTTAAATACAATTAGAGTACACATAATAATTCATAAAACAATAACTAAAAATAGTGAAGTTAAAGAATGGCAAGACCAAGCCCATTAGAAGTTTATGCCCTTCTTGATAAATCGAACTGTAAGGATTGCGGATACGATACTTGTATGGCATTTGCTACAGATTTACTCGAAAGAAAAATTAGGGTAAAAGATTGTTCCCATTTAATGCAAGATCCTAAACAGGCAAAAAATCGTGATAAATTGATAAAATTAATAACCCCTCCTCAAAAATCAATAATAATTGGTATAGGAGAGAGAAAGTGTGAGATAGGGGGTGAAGAAGTATTAATGCGCCATCAACTCACATATTATAATCCCACAGCTCTATTTATAGAAATAGCTGATGATGACCCTGATATAGAAAACATAGCTAAATATCTAACAGATTTAAAGATTGAAAGAATCGGTGATGTTTTAACTCTTGACGGTATTGCATTAAGATGTGTATCTGGAGATGCTGAACAATTCAAACTAGCAGCTAAAAGGTTAACAGAAGTTTCAAAACTGCCAATTATGTTATGTTGCTTAAATCCTGATCTATTGTTAGCTACAGCTGGAGAAATTAAAGATAAAAAACCTTTATTATATGCTATTACAAAAGATTCTTGGGAAAAAATAGGTACATTTGCTGTTAAAAACGATTTGCCGGTAGTCGCAGTCTCAAATAATTTGGATGAACTAATATCAATTAGTGCTACATTGAATAAATTAGGTGTAAAGGAAATAGTTTTAGATCCTGGTACTTTTTACGGTCCAGGTAAATTAGCTTACACATATGATAATATAATACAAATTAGAAAATCGGCGATAGATAATAAAAATGATAATGCTGGTTGGCCAGTAATGGGAGTACCTGCTGCATATTGGAGTCAAATTAAAGTAGAAAATGATAAAGACTATTGGTTACATCAATATCAAGAAGTGATTATGGGGGCAATCATGGAATCAATCGATACATCTTTAATCGTACTACATACCGGCCAGAAAAAAGAGGATATCTGGGCTTTATTAGCACTGATGACTTTGAGGCAATCTGTTTTTAGCGATCCTCGCGTATATCCTGCTGTAGATCCCGGATTATACAAAATTGGAGAACCTGATGATATGGCACCTATTTTTGTCACTAGTAATTATCGAATGACGAAAATTCCTGTCGAACAAGATTTGCAAGGAGCAAATCTCAATTGTTGGTTGCTAGTAGCTGATACTGAAGGTATAGGAATTGAGAGTGCTGTAGCAGGAGGCCAATTTAACGCTAGTGGTATAGCTGAAGCTGTAAAGGAGTTTAAGGCTTTTGATAATGTAAAACATAGAATATTAGTTCTTCCTGGTATGGCAGCGAGGCTTAGTGGGGCTTTAGAGGATGAAGCAGACGCTTTTGTCGTTGTAGGTCCAAGAGATTCGAGTGGTATACCAAAATTTATGGAAATTCAATGGAAACCCGAAGAGTTCATGAAAGAATACGAATCCTGGTCAAAAGAATAAAAATTCTTTTTCCTTTTATTAAATTTTTAAATATTTTATTATTTTAAAAGCGAATAAATCTGTTTTAGAGTTATTTCTTGTATAGAATTTAATACTAACCATCTTCCCTTCTTTAGTTCCTTTAGTTGATTAGTTGAATGATGTCCAGTCAATACACCTATAAAAGGACAGTTAAGGTTATTAGACAATAAAACATCCTTAGGATGATCTCCTATAACAATTATATTATATCCCGGGTATTTATCTTGCAAAATTGTTTTCAATTTTGGATCTAATTTTCCTAACTCCTTTCTTTCCTCAGTTTCTCCTAAAATGTAGTTAAAATATTTCTTAATCTTTAATATTTCAAGGACTTTTTCTGCCATTTCCTGTTTTTTAGAGGTGATTATGCCCAAAATAAACTTATTTTTCTTAAGCTCTTTTAATTTCTTCTTTACACCTGGTAGAAGCTGTGATTGATAAATTCCTTTAGAGCCATAATATTTTCTAAAAGCAGATGATAATTTTGAAGGATCTAAGTCTATTACCTTAGCAAACATCTCATTTAATGGTATTCCAATCATTTTTTCTATTTTTGATCGTTCTATTTCTGAATAATTAAATTTTCTTAAAGCATAATTAAAAGAATCGGTTATACCCTCCTTATTATTAATAAGAGTATTATCCAAATCAAAACTTAAAATAATTTTTTCTCTTTCAATCATGAAAGCTCTAAAGTAGTTAAGTTGTTACTTAAGTTAATACTTAATAAAAAGCAAAAATAAAAAAAAATATTTTAAATATTTTCTTGATAAAAACTCATTTTTACAATGTGTTTATGTCATATAAATGGTTAATAGTGGATCTCCAAACATTTTCATTCCATATATTTCTTCCCAATGATGAAGTGGAATGATTTCTGGTCCATAAAACCAATCTTTAAAAGCTTCTCCGAAAATTTTTCCATTTTTAAGAGAATCATAGAATGGTTGATAGAGACTCATTCCTCCTGATCTAGCACATCCTATTACATTTAACGATTGACCACTAAAAAGATAATGCGTGGCGATATTATTTTGTATCATTAGATTAGCTGAAAAGCAGGAATATAAATTAAAGAATAAAGGTTGTGGAGCACTATTATATATATTATGATAAGTTAATATTCCATCATCAGGATTAGGAAACATTTGGTTCATGTTAATGCCAAATTGTTGTTCAGTACCATTACAGTGAGCCATTACATGAACTAGTTCATAATTAGTAAAATTTGGATGTGTAATGTCCGATATATTTGAAAGAAAATTTACGGCATTGGTAGAATCATTAGCAAAATAATTAAAATCAGACTCACAAGTAAGATTAGTTCCTGTATAAGCTGTGAAATTACTAACCCATTCACTTCTATAACTTGCCCATTCATCATCGATATAAAGTAATGCTTTATGAGGACGGTATGTAAGTCCAATCCGTAAATTATGATCTCTAGAAAAAAAATTACTTAATGAAATAATAGGATTAAAACCAATCTCAGATATCGTATAAGGACTAATACGCGCAACCCAGATTTCTGGAAGTGCATCTGCAGTGCCATTATTATGTTCTACATTATAGTCTGTAACTCCAACATCATAAAAACTATTTCCATTTACATCAGTCCAATTACCATTTAAATCCATCAAATAATAATCGCATGAAAAATTGCGATACATAGACCAGGCTGCATCCCAATACCTTGCTTTTGCAAATGGAAGTTTTCCTATTAAAACCGCCCCTATTAGCCCATTTGCGTAAGCTGTAGTTATATTACTCTTAAGTTGGGTAACATCGTTGATCGACCAATTAATTACATCAACATTATATCCTTGAGCTATAATATCTTGTTTATATTGATTGATCTCTGAAGATAAACTAGAGGAAATTGTGGAATTGACATAAATATTAACTTTTAATCGAGTTTGGCTCGGTTGTTCTTTAAAATATGGTAAGATTAGTGCTAAAGATATAGCAGTACCAAATAAGATTATTGTGGTAAGTATGACGGCTTTAACATTTTTTCTCATATTTTAAACCCTTAATTATTTTTAGATTAAAAAATCAATTCTAAAATTAATCTTTATAATTACATAAAGTTTAAAGTATATAATTATATGGTTAAATGATGCTTAAATGTTAAAATTAGAAAGCCGTTATGTAGCAATTTTAAAACCTTTAAACAACCGTAACAAGTACATTATTTCTTCACTTCCTTGAATAATTCTTTGGATTCCATATGGAAAGTCTTGAAATTCAACTTGTTTCCCTTGAGAAACCCATCGTATGATTAACTGTACCATTTCCTTGTACTTTTTTACCGTATGCCCTTTAGATTCAATTTCTGAAATAATTTTTTGAGCTTTATTTATTTTACCATTTAAAATTAAAGATATTGCTGCTAAAACATAAGACTGTACTATATGAGAATACCCTATTTTTTTTAGATTGGCAGCTTTGTAATAATATTTATAAAGATTATTAATCATTTCATTAAGTAGAAAATCTTTTGCGGTATCAAGTTGTTGGTAAAATTTAATACTTTCTAAAATAAGTGTAGCTGCGGTATAAAATTCTTTATTCTTTAATCCTTCTTTAGCAATTATGTTTAATCCTCTAACAATTTGATTGAAAATACCATATTTATTAAATTCTAATTGTCCCTCAATAGCAATGTCATAAGCGTAAAGATAACTCTCAGTTGAATCATTTACATTTTCTGTTTTCCAATAATTATCACCAGCTTTAACATAATGCTTATAGGCCATTTCTAAATTATTTAGTTCTTTAAAAGTAACAGCTGCATTGAAGAAATTTGTAGCAGCATCTTCGTATTCTTCAATTTTTTCTAAATAATTACCAGCCAATACAAAGCATGAAGCTGATTCGATGAGATTATTATTAATTTCTTGATAACATAAAGCAGCTCCACGATAAAATCTTGCAATTTTTTGAAAATTTTCCTTAGTTTTTTCTAAGTTTTCTGCAAGATTTATATAGGCTCCCGCTTCCTTCTTTGAATAATGAATAAATTGATCCTCATCTTCTACTGATTTATATAATTTCTTTAAGACTTGACAAATTTGAGCTATTATAAGATTATCATTTTCTCCTTCAATACTTCCATATAATCTATTGAAATACTCAATTGCTTCTTGTAATATATTTTTAGATTTACTAATTTCATCTAATTCTTCATAGCAAAATGATATTTGCTGATAAGAATATGATGATAAATCATAATACTGATATTCTTTTGATATAGCTATTGCAGAATCATAATATTTTATTGCTCTCTTAAAGTCATTAATTTTAAGATATAATTCAGCAATATTCTGATAATTCTGAGCAAACTTTCTAGTTTCATCAAATTCCTTTAAAAGTTTACTTTCTTGTTTAAGAAAATCTATACTATTAATTATATTCTTTCTTTCTAATTTAGAATCACGTAATTTTTCTGCATAAATATCTGCTATTCTTAGATAAATCTCCGCAATTTCATGTAGCCTTGCCTGTAATTTGTAGGTAGCTATTTGATTTTCCCATAGTTTAATTGAAAATTTATATAGCTTATTTGAATGATTGTTATTAAATTCTTCTAAAAATTCAGCTGCGGTGTATAAAAATTCACCTGCTTCAAAATAATCTCCGGATCCAACTATTTCATTAGCATACTCAATACAATCTTCGATCAATTCTTGAATTTTTCTTTCTCTCTCTTTTTGGACTTTTAAAGACTTTATACTTGTTACAAGCTTACTCAACTTTTCTAAGTAATCTCCATAATCTACATAGCTATCTTCTCGGAGGATCTATAATCAACCCTTTAGTTTATGAAAATTCTATGTATAAAAATTAATATACACATAAAAAACACATGGTTTTTAGAAAAATTTTAAAAGGCATATTTGAAATGTCAATTAGCTTATTAATCCTCATATTTCGTTTAAGACTATTTTACAATTTTGAGATTAAACACTTTTTAAATTATGGAAATAGCTTTAAATACTAAAACAGTCTTATTAATATTAATTAAAATCAAAGTATTGATATTAATAAAAATTCAAGGTGTATTAAAATAAAGCAGATATCAGAATTGTTAGAGACAGGATTGTATGAAACATTTAAGCCTGAAAAAAGGATGGTAGTAAGGGACCTTCTTAAAGAATTAAACCTAGAAGGAAAATTTTTTGGAATCCTAGTTAACGGAAAAAAGGCTACCGAAGACACAGTTATTAGGGAAACCGATGAAATTATTATTTTACCCCATATTGCCGGGGGAAGTTAAAATTTTTCAATTTTTTTAGAGATTCTTCTAATTTTTAATCTAAATTAGGTTAATAAACCCGTAGTTTTATTTTTAATAAGTCTAGATTAGATCAATTTTTAAAAGATCTTCTGCTAAAATTGTATTAGGAAAAATTTCTTGAGCGTCTTTTAACAATTTCAAAGCATCTTCTTGGTATCTTGATGAGATATGAGTTAATATTAGCTGTTTTACGTTCATTCTCAGTGCCATATTTGCGGCATCAACCGAAGTCGAATGTTTTTTTTCTTTAGCAACGTGTTCTAATTCCTTTGAAAAGGTAGCTTCATGTATCAATATATCTGAACCCTCACCAATAGCTATTAACGAATCACAAGGAATTGTATCTCCTGAATAAGTCACTTTCCTACCTGGACGTTTAGGACCAACTATTTTCTCCTTAAATGGGTCTATTTTTTTTCCTTTAAAATTTATAATTTCCCCTTCCTGTAATTTCTTCCAAAGGCGACTTGCTGGGATTCCTAGTTCTTGTGCTCTCTCAGGATTAAATTTACCACTACGAGGTTTTTCTATAAATGAATAAGCAAATGTTAGTACTGAATGTTCAACTAAAGCATATTTTATTAGATATCTTTTACCTTCAAATATAATATTATTTTCAATTTCAATTTCTTTAGAATGATTTTCTGAATCTAAACCTTCAAATTCAAACAACTTACTTTGCGAATGATCAATTTCAATGATTTTAATTGGATAATCTGCTTTCAATCCAAGGATTTTTCTATGTAAATACAAATATAAGTAAAGATTTCTAGGACCATAAATGGTAAGTGGAGCAGTCCTATCAATTAAACCAAAACGGAAAAGAAGGCCGGGAAGTCCTATTATATGATCTCCATGAAAATGAGAAATCAATATAATAAGAGGCTTGTTAAATTTTAATCCTGCTTGATTTAAACGCCGTTGAAGATCTTCACCACAATCAAAGAGGATTAATTCATTTTTATATTTAAGAGCAATTGAGGGCAAATTCCTTTCTTTGATGGGGATTGCTGCAGAAGAACCTAAAATAATTATTTCCATAGTTCATTATATGCTTTTTCTTAGCTGGTCAATTTCTAGCCTTTGCTCAATATTCTGTTTGGTCAAATCTTCGATAACTGTTTTTAATTCCTCTATTCTTAACTTAAGCTGAGGGTTTTCAACTTTTTGG
This sequence comes from Candidatus Hodarchaeota archaeon, assembly GCA_048887145.1. Taxonomy (GTDB): domain Archaea; phylum Asgardarchaeota; class Lokiarchaeia; order Sigyniarchaeales; family SOKP01; genus SOKP01. The sequence goes on along the minus strand of JBHLKA010000077.1, from coordinate 4,289 downwards.
GTCAGAGTACGAGTTTCGGCTGCTATACTTAATTTATTTATATTATTCATTAATTCTGAAATTTTTTTATCTTTTAACCTTATTTGGTTTTCTAGGTCTTCATAACTTCTTTTAATCCTAATTGCTTCATTTTTTATTGTTGTAATTTCCTCATCCTTGGTCTTTAAAGTGTTTTTCGCTTCGTCTAATTGCTGTTGTAAAAAGCTAGCCATTTCTCTCTGAATTTTTAAGTTAGTATCAATATTACTTTGAGGAACTGCTTCATTAGACACTTTTTGATTTCCAAAGGCCTTTAATTGTTCTTGAAGTATTGATATTTGGGATTTAGATTTATTTAATTTAGTTTTTAATTCTTCAACAACCTGTTTAAGTGTAGGAGATTGAGATGGGTCGTCCACTAAGCTTCTTTGTTCTCTTAATTCCTGAATTTCTGTTTCTTTATTCTCTAATTTGGTTCTAAATTCCGAAATTTTATTTTCATAATCCTTAATTTTATTTTTAAACTTAGTTTTATCTTTATAAGAATCTAATTTTTGTTTTAATTCAGTATTTTCTCTTTTAGTCTTATTAAGTTTATTTTGTAGGTCTTCCAGAAGATTTTTGGAAATTTTAGTACTTGCTGCTGTTGTACTATCGTTGACACCAATCTCAGTAATTGATTTCTTTTTTTCGATTTTTTGATTTAATTTTGTCACCTGCAACTTTAAAGATTCAATTTCTTCTTCTTTTTCTCGTAAAATTTCGCTGAAATCACTACTCCCAATATTCTGAAGTTTTAATTTCCGTATTATAGATTCCTGTTTATTTATTTTATCCTGTAATTCTTTTACTAAATTATTGAGGGGTGCTTTTTCTCTAAGCTCCTCAACTCGAATAACAGAAGTAGATTTTTCTTGTAATTTTAAATTATCAAGTTTTTTCTGGGCTTCAAGTTTGTCTTTTCTTAAGAAGCCCATTCTATCCTTTAATTCTCTGATCTCCCTATCTTTCGCATCTAATTCGTTTTGTAATTTCGATTCTTTTAATTTTTTACTTTTCTTTTTAGAAGGTGGTTCTGACATAAGTTCATGCAATTTCATTATTTCTTCTTCAAGATAATCAATTTTATCGACATATCCTATGACTTCATTATCTTTTCTGTCAAGCTCCTTCTTTAGTTCTTCAATTTTCTTAAGTAAATTTTCTTCTTCTGTCATAGTTAGTAGAAATTGTTTAATAAGAAATTAATCCTATATATATTTCATCTTGCAATTTATATTTTAATCTTTTTTATTCAATAGATTTCAAAATCTTTGATAGAAAAATTCTTTTTTATTTTCTTTATTACGGGAAACAGACCTAAGAAATTAAGTAAGAGAAATACACCCAATAATATACCCATTATTATAAAAGGTATTGAGATATGCGGTAAATGAACTCTATCGAATAAAACAATGGAATTCAAGATCATTCCTATCCCTAAACTTAATATTATTGATGGTATTAATACATAGAGTGTTTCTAAGAATAAAATCCTCCTCAATGAGCGGAATTTTGAACCAATAGCTCGCATAATTAAGAAATCTTTTGCTTTTTCGATAATACCTCCTTTATGATAATTATATAATGAAAGAACAGAAATAACTGCCATAACTATGATTAAAAATGTAGGATAGAGTGAAATACTTGTAATATACGCTAAATTAGTATCAAAAGCTAAATCAAGATTGATGAACGTAAACTCAGATCCAAGATTGTTATTTAAAATTGTTTCTAAATTAGATTTTAACGAAAGGTAAGAACTAGATTCGTATTTTAGTAATATAAGATTAAGGTTTTCATTGCTAAAATGTAACTCGTTCCTAAATATTTCAATATCTATATATCCAGCATAACCACCATAAAAACTATCGATCACTACTCCACATGGATGAAAAGAATGGTTTAAATCTTCTAATAACATACTTTGATCAAATGCATAATCAAAAAAATTATAAGCTAGCGCATCTCCAATAACCATATAAACATGGGAATCACTTTCATTAAAAAATCTACCTTCTATTTCAAATTTTTGTATAAATCTTGTGGAATTTATGCCTACTATAGGGAATTTTCCACTTCTTTGCTGACCCACACTAATACAAGTCCCATCCTCATTGCAATGAGTCCCAGATAATTCTTCAGCGTCGCTAAAACAAATTAATCTTTCATCGATTAGTTGAATTTCTGTTAAATTATATAACTCCTCAATATCTGATGTGTTGAACAAATATTCTGGTTTTAAAAAATTAATTTTATTTGAATCAATAATAATATTTGGGTTTGAGAACATACTATACATCAGTGTGTAATTAGATATCACATCCTTATGCCCAATTGCAACAATATGATCACCTTGAGATTTATTTACCCATTCTCTCGAGGATGATCCTAAGACAAAAATTCCTAATGCTAATGTGAAAATTATCAGTATGATAGCCGAAAACACGAAAAGATATCGCTTAAATTCGCCCTTTCTTCTTAAAGTGTTAACAATAGATATTTTAAAGTTATATCCAATTTTAGATAGCCATTTGGGAATGAAAATTATACTTTTTCCTGCATAATAATCATAAGGAATCTCTTTAGAAAAACTTTTAATGATTTTCTGATTTCCTAATTTTCTTAAAATATAACCAGGAATGATAAAAATACCACATAGACATGAAATAAACAATATTATTGTGTAGAAATAATCAAATTGAAAAAATATTGAGACCCCAAGAGATGATGAAATTAATGCAAAGATTCCAAAAGAGAGTAATCCGATAATAAAACCTATTACAAATCCTATTAGAAAGATTAGGTAAATTTCAGTTAAATAATACCCATATAATTTTCTAGGAATAGATCCTAAGGCTCTCATTATAGCAATGTCTCGTTTTTTAGATATAATCAAAGTACTACTAATAATAATTACAATGATAAATGCTAATCCTATCATTAAACTTACAATTAAAATGCTATAACTAGTGTAAATAATACTAATACCACCAGAGAAGAAATATGGATTCTCGAATTCATAAGTAATAAAGCTGTTTAATCCTGTAGATGTTGTTAAATAAATTAAGAAAGTTGTAGCCGCTATAACTAAAATAACCATAAATAAATATGGCAATGAAATTTCTCTTTTCCTATAGATATCCTTTATTGCAAAATCAAGGGACATGATAAAATTCCTCTTAGTAATTGGTTATAGGTGATCTACTTTAATAATACTTCCTTCTTCAAATGTAATAACTTTATCTGCAAGTTCAATTAGATAGTTATCATGAGTTGCAATAATAATTGTTTTTCCCTTACTTTTCATATCTTTAAAGAGATCTCTAATAAACAAGCTGGTATTTTGATCTAAATTTGCTGTTGGCTCATCTGCTAATATTATAGGAGGATTATTAGCTAATGCGCGAGCTATTGCTACCCTTTGCTGTTCACCCGCAGAAAGCTGAAAGGGAAGATGCTCCCTTCTTTCTCCTAAGCCAATTCTTTTTAATAATTCAATAGATCGCTCTCTTTGTTCCTTTAGAGTCATACCTGCTAAATTCATTGGAAACATTACATTTTCCTCGGCAGTCAAAGTACTAATAAGATTATAATTCTGGAAGATAAATCCAGAATTTATTAATCTAAAAGTAGCTAAAGTTTCCTCTTCCATATCAGTAATGTTTACTCCACTATTATAAATAGTTCCTGAATTTGGAGAATCTAAACCTCCAATTAAATTTAACAGCGTAGTTTTCCCAGCACCAGAGTGTCCTTTAATAACAATAAATTCACTCTCTTCTACTTGTAAAGATACATCATTCACGGCTCTAACTATAAAATCGCCAATTTCATAGTCTTTAATTAGGTTTTTAGCGATAATTATAGCATCAACTTTTTCCGATTCTGGTTTAAAATTAGGTTCTTCCATTCTACGTTTGTTGACTATTATATCTTTTTCCATATCTATAATTTAATTTAAAAATTTAAGGCTATTTTTCTAATAATTCATAGCTATTTAAAAATATTAATTGAAGGTTTTTGAATACATTTAATATTTTTATGAGTTCTAATTTAATAAATAAGATTTATATATCATCTTTTCATATTTCATCATTAGAGGGAAGTCGTGGATAAGTGTAAAAATATATAATATCCCCTAATTTCCTAATTAAACACCCACGCGATTCGCGTGGTAAGGGTTACATGGTAACTAAGTCTTAGGTTTTATCCCAAAACTTAACCTCCTCGGAGGTTTCCTTTTCCCGACTTCTCTCTTCTCCTTTTTT
>JBHLKA010000076.1:0-12299 GCA_048887145.1 Candidatus Hodarchaeota archaeon | reverse complement strand
GCAGAAGAACCCCAATTTCCGGAAATACCTGATCTAGGAGAAATCGATAGAAAAGATAGATTTATCCAAAAGAAAACATCAGTTATTAAATGTAAAGAATGCAAAGTTAAGTATGAAAGACCTTTCAAAGTGGGTGATTATACTTTTAAAAAGTTAACTGATGAAGAATGCGAAAAATGCCATCAAAGCAAATCTTTAACAATTGAAGAGATTTATGCTGAATGGATTGATCCTAAAAAAAGTAAATAAGAGCTTATTTTCTTATCCTAAAATATTTTTTAAAGATTAAACGCTTTATTAAATTAATTTATTTTTTATGATAGGTAAATTAATTTGTCAAAGAGTAATGATAGATATAGAATCGATAATTTTCATGCTGAGAGTTTAGAAAATAATCCATTAAATAGTCCTTCAAATCGGGATATTAATATCTTTTTACCCCCTGATTATTATGAGGATGAGGATAAAAGATATCCGGTAATTTATCTTCTACATGGATATTCTGGAAATAATTGGAGTTGGACAACCACATCAAAAGATTCAAAAAATAAAATGTTTGATTTTCAGGTAGCTCCGCGAAAAATTCTTGAAAAATTAGATATTGATCGATTATTGAACTTTGAAATTCTGGATGAATTAATCCAAAGTGGAGAACTTAAACCTTTTATTTTTGTTCAGCCTGATGGAAGTCTACAAGTTCCTAATATATTTAAACGAAAGGATTTAAGGGGTAATGTGATGACAAAGGGAAGTTTTTATGTAAATTCCCCCTATACAGGTAATTATATGGATTATATTGTTAATGATATTATAAATTATATTGATTCAAATTACAGAACTATTCCAGATAAAAACCATAGAGCATTAATTGGCTGTTCAATGGGAGGCTATGGAGCACTTTACTTAGGTCTTCATCATCCTGAAAAATTTAATTCTATTTGCGCCTTGAGTCCTGGGAATGCAAGGGGTATGGAAGGTTTGGATTGGCAATTAAGAGTTCCAATTTATACAGAGCTTTTTGGCGAAAAAATGTCTGCCCAATTAGGTGATGCTGCTTGGAATGATATTATGGATACTTACGACCTCATTTTTTCTGATAGTAATAGATTAATACCGACTATTAAAAGAGACGAAAATGGAAATATCATTGATTATAATAAAGAAGCAATTAAAAATTGGGAAAAATATGATCTAATTAATTTAATTGATAAATTCCCCGATTCTTTGAGGAAAGTTCATTTACAATTAAATTGTGAAAGTACAGATGAATTTAGACTCACAGGGGTAGCTATTAGTCTTCATGAAAAGTTAGCAGAATTAGGAATTAATCATGATTATGAAATATATTCTGATCCAAAAGCAGCACTTACTCCCCATATACTGGGAATAGGGTATCATATTTTACCTGGAATAAAATTCTGCTTACAACATTTTTAATGAAAGAGAAAAAAAACTATATTATCTTTTTGTTTATTCAATTCCAAGCAACTTTATTATTAAATTAGCCATTGAATAGGGATCCAAGCTTTTATCCATTACTAAATTAATATATTTTTCTATTTCAGAATTAGATGAAATTAACTTTTCTACTTTCTTGGTGAGTTTATGTTTCAGAATCTGTAAGGTTTCATTTTTAATTCTATTTTTTTCGTAGCTTTCAATAATTCGTGTTTCCTTAAGGAATTTTTCATGCTGATCAACGATTTCTAGAAATTTATCAAAATTTTCTCCTGTTTTTGAATTTACTTTTACAATTTTAGGTGTCCATTTTCGAATTTTAGTAAATTCTTTGGAAAAATCATCTGATTCATATTTAAAACTCGATTCTAATTCTAACATCTGGGAAATTTCAGCTACTTTTCGATCTGCCCCTTGGAGGTCCATCTTATTAACAACAAAAATATCTGTAATTTCCATAATCCCTGCCTTTATTGCTTGGATATCATCCCCGACTTCGGGTTGAAGTAAAACAGCGACTGTTTGAGCAGACTTAAAGATGTCAACTTCAGATTGTCCTACACCTACAGTCTCTACGATTACAATATCACAGCCATAAACGTCTAATATTTTGATAACATCTTCAGTAGCTCTAGCTAATCCCCCTAATTGCCCTCTGTTTGCCATACTTCTTATGAATATGTTTTCTAAATTAAAATGTTCTTTCATTCTAATGCGATCCCCTAAAAGTGCCCCTCCAGTAAGAGGTGATGTTGGATCAACGCAAATAATGCCTAACTTTTTACCTTGCGCAACTAAAATTTTAGTTAAAGTTGAGATAAAAGTAGATTTTCCACTACCAGGGGCTCCAGTTACTCCAAGAATATAAGCATTACCAGTATATTTATATATAGAATTAATTATTCCCTCAGCGGCAATAATATCATTTTCTACAATAGTAATTAAGCGCGCTGCGGCTCTCGGTTCTTTATTTAAAAGTCTTTTAATTAAATCTGAATAGTCCATTAATTACTTATCTCTTAAGGTTGTTCTTTACAAATTCAACAATGGTCTTTAATTCAGTTCCAGGACCATGAAATCCCTTTAATCCATGTTTCTCAAGAAAAGGTTTATCTTCATCCGGAATAATGCCTCCCACAGCTACAAGAACATCATCTATTCCATTTTCTTTTAATTTTTCCATTATAACTGGACATAATGCATTATGAGCACCTGACAACATGCTTAGCATAACTACATCAGGATCTTCTTGAATAACTGTATTTACAATATTATCTGGAGTGTTATGAATTCCAGTGTATATTACCTCCATCCCTGCATCCCTTAAAGCTCGAGCAAGAACTTTGGCCCCTCTATCATGCCCATCCAATCCTGGTTTACAAACAATTACTTTAATTTTTCTTTCTACTGACATATACTTATATCCTCCTTAATAAATTGAATCTTCTTGATAGGTTCCAAATACTTCTTTCAAAATATTGATTATTTCCCCAATAGATGCATATTCTCTTACAGCATCGATAATATAAGGCATTAAATTCTCTGTACCCTCTGCCGCCTTTTTAAGTTTATCCAATTTTTCTTTAACTTTCTGATTATTTCTCTCTTGTTTAATTTTCTCTAATGATTCTATATGCTGTTTGGCAACTTCCTCATCAATTTTTAATAAAGGAGTAGAACACGGTTCCATCTGTGAAAAATCATTGACTCCAACTATAATTCTTTCTTTACTTTCAATTTCTCTTTGATATTTGTAAGAAGCATTTGCGATTTCTTTTTGGAAGAAATTAGCTTTAATCGCTGGAATAACACCCCCGAATTCTTTAATTCTCTGGAAATAAACTTCAGCCTCCTCCTCCATTTTATTTGTTAACCACTCTACATAATAACTGCCAGCAAGTGGATCAACTGTATCAGCTACTCCAGATTCATGAGCGATAACTTGCTGAGTTCTTAATGCTATTTTTGCTGCCTTCTCTGTTGGAAGACATAGTGCTTCATCGAAAGAATTACAGTGTAAGGATTGAGTGCCACCAAGAACGGCAGCTAAAGCTTGAAGAGTTACTCTAACAATATTATTCTCAGGTTCTTGAGCTGTTAATGAAACCCCGGCGGTTTGTGTATGAAATCTTAGTCTCATAGATTCTGCTTTTTTTGCCCCATACTTATTTTTCATGTGTCGTGCCCATATTCTTCTAGCAGCTCTATATTTAGCTACTTCTTCGAAAAGATTGTTATGCGAATTGAAAAAGAAAGATAATCTTGGAGCAAAATCATCTACATCTAAACCTCTTTCCATAGCAGCTTCAACATAAGCAAATCCGTCAGCTAATGTAAATGCTAACTCTTGTACCGCTGTCGATCCAGCTTCACGAATGTGATATCCGCTAATAGAAATAGTGTACCATTGAGGTACATGTTTTGTGCAATATTCAATAGTATCTACAATGAGTCTCATAGAAGGTTCAGGTGGGAAAATCCATGACTTCTGTGCGATATATTCTTTCAATATATCATTTTGAATAGTACCTCTTAATTGATCCGGAGTGTGACCTTGTTTTTCGGCAGTTACAATATAGAGAGCCAACAAAATTGAAGCTGGTCCATTTATGGTCATCGATGTACTAATTTTTGAAAGATCTATTCCATTAAACAAGGTTTCCATATCCTTAAGAGTGTCGATACTGACTCCTTCCTTTCCTATCTCTCCTAAAGCTTTCTCATCCGCTGCTTCAATTCCGTATATGGTATGCAAACTAAAAGCTACACTTAATCCTGTTTGACCATGTTCTAGCAAAAATTTATAGCGTTGATTAGTTTGTTCAGCATTCCCAAATCCCGCAAATTGTCTCATTGTCCAAAGACGTCCACGATACATATTTTTATAAACTCCGCGTGTAAAAGGATATTGTCCAGATTCTCCTAAATCCATTACATAATTTAAATCTTGAATATGATCAGGTGTATATAACCTTTTTATTTCAATATCAGAAAGGTTTCGAAACTTAACTTTTCTCTCTCCTTTAGTTGGTTTTAAAGTCTTACTTTCATCAATTTCAGTCATATATTTTTTCCTATTTAATTAATTATAATAAAAATTTCCACTAAATCTCTTTAATAATACAATTTTGATAATAAAATAAATTTATTAACTTTTTTTATTAAAATTAGAATTTTTTCCTAAGTAACTTTAAATGCTTCCTTTATAGCTGAACATCCTCCACATTTCACACAACCCGCTTTATTTTCCAAGGGATTCACCCCATATTGTTTCATTAAGTCGGCTGCTTTCTGATAAATTTTAACTAATAAAGAGTGATCTGTTATAGATAAATTTTTTCTTCCCGGAATGGATCTCACGGGAGTAATAAATGGAATTATACCTAAAGAAATAACTTTTTCTATATCCAAAATTAATTTATTATAATCTTCCCCAAATCCAGTTAAAACGAAGGTTTCTACCTGATTTTTACCAAATATCTCAATTGCGTATTCCCAATTTCTTTTAAATTGATTATACGGAATATGATATTTACCTGGTGTAATTTCTTTTCTAATAACGTCATCAAGCACTTCAATGTGGATTCCAATTGTATCAGCTCCAGCCTTCTTTAGTTCTTGAATATATGATAAATCTTCTAACGGTTCAATTTGAACATGCAAAGGAAGATTAGGATAGTGTTTCTTAATTTCCGTTAAAAGCTCTATATAACGGTTAGCACCCTTGTCTTTGGTTTCATCAGTACCACTAGTTAGTGTCATATGATTACATCTTTTTTCTTTTTTCGCTGCTTCAATTACTTCAATCATTTGTTGGGGACTTTTTTCTAAAATTGTATCTTCTGAATGTAAGCTCAGTTCAATTCCACAGAATTTGCATCCCTCCCCGCATGCCCAATAAACACATTGTTGATATATTGTACTAGCTAAACAATCTACACCATGAACTAAAGCAATTTTTTTCATTGGAATGCCATCAGAAGTTTTATATAGAGGTTTATAATATTCTGGATTTTGAACAAGTTTTAATTTGCCAAAAGAATCGTTTTTTTCTATATTATAAACCTCAAAGTATCCTTCGAAGCTTTCCTTCAATATTAAATCTGTCCTGTTTACATTATCCCAAAGAGCAGCATTTACCAAAACTCCATTTTCAAATAAGAAGTAACGCCCTCCTAAGGGTCCCGCTCCCCCTTTTCGACCAAAATCGATTTCAATACCTTGCTCTTTATAATGATTAATCAGCTTTTCATCAAGATGTAATCCCTTACATAATAATTCTGTTTTCTTAAGAAAAGCCGTATAAATATCAATCATAAATTAAAATCTCTTACTAAACATACCACTTTAATAAAATTTTTTAACTATTCTTCATGGAATTAATTTAATAAGTATATATATTTTTATTGCTTATTAATTGTAAAAAATATTATTCAAAATCCTTTAATGGAGAGGAAATATAATGGCACATAGACGACCATGGAAATGTTATTCTAAGTGGACACGCCGTCCATATCAATACAAACGTTCATCTAATCGTAGAAGAGAGTTTGCGCGTGGTGGAGCTCAATCAAAGATACAAAGATACTGGGGAGGCGCAAAATTGGTCCCTTGGGAAGATTTTGAGATTGTAGTTGGCTTGAAATGTGATAATCAAATTCAAATATCTGCAAATGCTCTTGAAGCGATTCGTATCACGGTAAATAGTGCTTTACAAAAAAACTTAGGTAGATCAAGTTATAGATTTAGAGTAAGACCAAAACCATATCAAAAATATCGTGAAAATCGGATGTTAGCATTTGCTGGAGCTGATCGAGTACAAAGTGGAATGCGAAACTCATTTGGGCGCTCCACAGGAGTGTGTGCTAGAGTTCGGGCGGGGTCAATAATTTGTGAAGTGGGCACATCTTTAAAAAATCTCCCCTTGGTTAGAGATAGATTGCGAATAGCATCAATGAAAGTATCCAGTCCCTGTTCTATTGTCATTTTACAATATAAATCGCCAGAATTCTTCAAAAAGTCTGGTCTTCCTCTTTATGATGCTAAAAAGCGAAAAGAAATTCCTTTATATGAAGTTGCTTTAGCATAATTTCTATCTATATCTTCTCTATTTTTTAAATTTATATTATTAATTATTATAGACCCTTAAAATTAAAGAAAAGTCCAATCTTTAAAGTAGCCCTTTCTCATAAAGAACCTCGAATGAATAATCAACATCAACTTTTTAATAACTCAATTTCTCTATTAACATAACTAAAGATAAATAGTATTAATATAATCTTGAAAAATCTTGAACCTTTTTTCAATCCCAAAAGCGTGTTAATCATTGGAGTATCCAGAAAAGCATTATCTTTCAGTTATACAGTGTTAAAAAATTTATTAGAAATATTTTACCAAGGAAAACTTTATATTCTGAATCCAAATGCAGAGGAGATTTTAGGACTTCAATCGTATCATTCATTTGAGGATCTGCCTGAAGTACCTGAACTTGCAGTCATAGTATTAGGAAAAAACATATTAGAGATCGTAGAAAATTTAGGTAAAATGGGAGTAAAATATATTACTATTCAAACAGAATTAAAACCTGGTATGAATATTACTGATATAACAATAAAGCTACACCAAATATGCGAAAAATATGCTATTACTTATCTAGGGCCATCAATGCTTGGCGTGATTAACTTTATCGATAACTTTACAACCTCAATTATTCCAGTAAGACAACATATTATGCGGGAGAATAAAAACATAAAAGAAGGCATAAGTTTCATTGCTCAAAGTGGAGGTCTTGCGGGAGCAATGGGTTGGTGGACACCTTCCCAAAAGTTACCTATTTCCAAAGTAATTCATTTAGGAAAAGGTTATCATATAAATGAAGCAGACATCCTCGAATTTTTCTTAAAGGATGAAACAACAAAAGTGATTTCCCTTTTTTTAAGAGAAATTACAGACGAATTAGTCGAAGCAGTTAAGAATGTGGCTCCTTTTAAACCAGTTTTATTTTTTTATGTGGGAAAAGATGAATTAAAAGAAAAAAAATTGAAGAATGCTGGAGGTATTGAAGTATTTAATTATATTGAACTTTTTGAGATTGCAAAAATTTTTTTATGGTGCCCTGAACCAAAAGGTCCAAAATTAGGTTTAATAGGTCCCTCATCTGGAGCTATCCACTTAATAGTTAGAGAAATGAGAAACCAGCGTTTATCGCTTGCACGACCTAGTAAGCAATCAAGAGATATAATCACAGATAAAGTGGGAGGATCAACTTGTGCTTTTGGGAATCCTGTAGATTTTTGGCCTCCTGAAAAGTTTATTGGTATCAAGATTTGTGGAATATATAATACAGCATCACAAGCATTATTAGAAGACAATTCTGTCGATGGTTTAATTTTAGCTTTAGAATTCTTTATCGAAATAGAATTCGATGTAGGGATATACGCTTCATTAAAATCAAAATTTCCTCATAAACCTATTATTATCATTTTGATCCAAGCAGAACATGAAGGTGCAAAAAGAGTTATAAAAACAGCAACAGAATTAAAAATTCCTGTTTTTGAAAATGAAGTTGAACGTGCAGTTCGCTCTTATAAATTATTATATGATTATTATTCAAAAATAAAAAAGAAATAAAATTTAATCTAAGAAAATTTCTTTTAGTTCTTCTGGAATTACGGCTTCTTCATCCATAATAGAAACCGCATAAATGTTTTCACCGCACTTACATTGTTTTCCTTGAAATAAGTAATATTTAAGCTCGTTTTTCCAATTACAGATTTGCACATTTGTAATAGTAGCTAATTCGCCACAAATACAATAGATACCCATTTCTTTAGAATAATCCGGAATAATGTCCTTAAAATCTAAGGGTGATTCTGAGAACTCTGAATCATTTAACATTTGATTTATTTCTTTCGCAAGTTTATCTTTTAGACTCGGAACAAAAGTTTGGATTATCCCATCTTTTCCTTTCATTTCAGTTAATACAATGAAGTTCTTTTCATACTTTCTTTCAGGGAATAGTGGTTGTTGATATTGTTTAAGACTCTCTGGAATACGAAATGGTTCCATTCCTTCGGGATATTCAAAAATAAAGTAGAATTGAGACACTCCTCGCATCATTCTCTGATTGATTAGCTGCAAATTTTCATAATCTCTGCTATAAAGCCCAAATTTAATTAATTCAAGCGGCACTTCTAATTCAATCAGTTTGGTTCGAATATTATTTAAAACATCATTGACAAAACTCTTCAAAATCATAATATCCTCGCGATTTTGTGTATATACTTCATTTTTATTCTCTTCTTTGAATCTTAACCATTTTTTCAAAATAGAACTTCTTAATAATTGAGGTAGCATACAAAATACACAGAGTATTGGAAATAAAAATAATATATCGAGGTTCGGAATGAACATTAAAACTATGATTACAGCAAGTAGAGGAGCAGTAATAATCAAACTTAATTTCCTCAAACGTTTATCAACCGATGTCTTTACATTCTTACTTAAAGCAAGTTCTTCTGCTCTTACTTTCAATTTATTAATTATTTCTAATACTTTTTTCTCCTCAAAACTGATTTTTAAGAGTTTATCTTCTTCATTTCCCATTTCTAATTTGGATGCGGTATCAGTTAATCTTTTTGTATATTGCTCAATAGTGCGGTCTTTATGAATAAAATCTAATGTTTCCTCAACGAAATAATCTAAAAATCTAGAGATAAACAGTTTATCTTCAATATCTTGAATATCTTCAGATTTTATCCCTAATGCTTCTTGGATCATTTGACCTTGTGTTTTTTTCACTGGTTTTTTCCTTTTAGCTCTTTTCTCTTCTTTCTTAGAAGTAACTTCTTCTTCAGTATTTTCCTTTTCGTTTTCACTCATAATTCCGTAAATACTTACCTAGTTAATTAATAAGTTAATAATTAAAGGAAAATAATTAACTTTTTGAAAATAATTTAAAATAAAAAAAAGGCTGTTTTTAATAAAAAACATGCTACTACTAACTTTACTAACGCATAGGTTTATAAATTCTTAAGAAAATAATTCATTAATTAATTTTTAATTAAAAAACATAAGACGCGAAAACGTGACTGCTATAAGAAAACCAGGAAAAATAAACGATGATACGACTTTAATAGATGCAAATATGATGGGAGTTCCCGGTATTCTATCCATTTATTTGATAGAAGCGGAAAAATCGTGCTTAATAGATGCAGGCACTCATATTGAAGCTAGAAAAACTCTCAAGCAATTAAAAGAGTTAAATAAATTCCCTCCTGATATGATCATTACTACTCATTCTCATTGGGATCATGTCCAAGCAATACCATTTTTATGCCAGAGGGCTAAAAAAGAAGGAAAAGAAATTGAAATATTAGCTTCTTCTGCTGCAATCCCCAATTTAAGAGATCAGTCCTATAATGATATTTTTGAAGCTGGTCCTTTCAATAATATTGAGGAGGAAATAACGCCTCTTAAAGATGGCGATATTGTAGATTTGGATGGAATAACTTTGAAAATTTTTGAAGCACATGGACATATGAATGATGAAATTGCTATACTTGATGAAAAAAATAACAACTTATTCGTGGGAGATGTACTTGGCATGAAAGTTGCAGATAAGGTTTTTGTTCCTCCGTTTATGCCTCCGAAATGGGATCGAAAAGCTTACCTTAATAGTGTCGACAAATTTAAAAAAATTGAATATGAAACCCTTTGCTTAGATCATTTTGGCTACTATTATGGTAATGAGGCTAAAATCATTCTTGATGAATCTTTAGCAAATACTGATCAATATTGGGCAGATTTTGAAGAAAATGTTGAACATATAGAGGATATTCCATATTTAATCGAAAATGTTTTGAAAAAACGTGTTCCGGAATCTATTATTGAGCAATACCCAGAGCGACTAGTTGAAGCAGTAGTGTATTGGCTCAGTCTAGGTTTTAAAACTTATAAAGGTTTATAAAAAAAGTCATTATGTTTTCAGCAGTTTTTCTTCTCTTCTCTACATTAGAAATTTAAAGAAAAAATTAATAGTTTTTTTAATCGAAGTTTTTCTTAAAAAAATTAAAAAGATCTACTTTACATGACATTCTGTACAGCTTTTACTTCAGGAACAAATTGTTTTACGGCACGTTCAATTCCCATAGATAATGTTTGCTGTGAATAAGGACAACCAGCGCAATGACCCATTAATCGAACCTTAACTATACCATCATCTGTAATTTCGACGATTTCAATGTCACCACCGTCTGCTTGCAATTGGGGGCGGATCTTTTCAATAACTTCTTTTACTTTTTGTTTATCCATTTGTAATCCTCAAATTTTATTTTATTTTCTTATATAAATAAATAAAAGTTCCTATTTATAGGCTTTCTTAATATTCTATGGAATATTTATTCATTATTATTTAGTTCAAATTATTTTTATCAAGTAAAGCTTATAAAATATTGAAAATTAGAAGCATTAGTTTTTTACACCTCTGTGTAAAAATCTTAAATTTCATGGAGGGAGTATTTTGATGAATGAATATGATGTTATTGTTGTAGGAGCAGGCTGTGCTGGCCCTGCTGCAGCGAAAAAATCAGCAGAATTAGGATTAAAGACTTTACTTCTTGAAAAAGCTCAAGTTCCAGGAGAAAAAAATATTTCGGGCACATGTTTAAATGGAGCTGCTTTAATTATTCCTGAATTACATTACTTAGTAGAAGGCCCTGTTGAAAGAGTAATAAGAGAAATGAGAACTTACCACATTAATAAGGATCGAACAACAGTTTTCCACGAAATCCCTTCAGAAGGCATTTTACTTCTTTCTATCCGTAGAGACCATTTTGATGCTTGGCATACTGAAGAAGCTAAGAAAGCAGGAGCAGAGGTCAAATTATCGACAACGGTGAAGGATATAATTGAAGAGAATAATTATATAAAAGGAGTTATAACAGATACTGGAGAAAAATATTACTCTAAGGTAGTAATTGATGCAGGGGGAGTTAATTCAATTGTAGGCAGGAAAGCAGGTCTGATTCCAAAGAGAAAAGGGACAAACATGATATTATATGTGACTGTATGTGTTCATTTAGGTAAGAAAGTTATCGATGAGCGAATTGGAGAATGTATTGAGTATTATCTATCACCAGGAATTCAATATAAAACATGGCCTTGGATTTTCCCTAAAAAAGATACGGTTACTCTAGGTACTGGGGGATACATGGATGAAAACTTAATTAATGATGAATTTCCAAATGTGAATAAATATATGGAAAATTTTCTTAACTTAGCTGTAGTAAAGAAAAAGCTGGAGGGTGGAAAAATTGTAGCCTGGGGATTACATTTAGAACATGACGAAGCTATAGAAAAAAGAGTGAGAAATGGATTGATTCTAACAGGCGAAGCTGGAGGTTTTGTAGTTCCTTTCTTAGGCGAAGGGATGCCTGAAGCTTTCTTTACTGGAATTTATGCGGCTCAATCAGCAGCGAAGGCAATTGAAGTTAATGATTTTTCAGAGGCAAAATTGTCTGGAACATACCAAGAGCTAATTGCTAGGAATTTCTTTATGCAAGCTTTTCGACACATTGGAGCTGTAAATAAACAAACAGCGCTAATCAAATCCGATGAAGAAATCACAAAAATGATGCAAAATGTAATTATGGGCGGCGGATTTATTTCCAACGCAATACATACTAAATGGATGAAAGGAGTTGAGGATCAAGATAAGGAACTGCTACAAGAAGCATATGATTTATTAGAACTAATTCAACCCTACGCGAACGTAGATCCTGATTTTGAAAACTTATATAATGAGAGGGGAAGAAAATGAAAGTAGAAATGAAAGTTGATTA
>JBHLKA010000075.1:0-12534 GCA_048887145.1 Candidatus Hodarchaeota archaeon | reverse complement strand
ACGAATTTCGATCAACATCTTAAAAAAAGATGGTTAAATATGAATACCAGAATGAAAGAGATTGGAGTAGAAAAATATTTTGAAGAAACTAAAGATTTACCACGTTATAGATAATTTTCTACTAGCCTTCTTCATATTTTTTTGCTCCACTAGACAACTGTATTAATCTTTCCATTAAAAGAATTAGTATCCGTAAGGTAATCTTTTTAACCTTTTGAATTATAACTGAATTTATGGAGAATAATATAGAATTTGATTCTTTAGATAAAACTTCAAGAAAAAAGAACAAGTTAAAAATTCGTAAAGCTTGGATTTTAGCTTTATGTTTACTAGCTTTTGGTACGACACTTTATTCGGAAATTGAAGGGCAATGGTTTTCTTCTTTTGCAAGCGTTATTGCAAATATGAGTTATTTTGGTGTTTCTACTATGGTTGCATTAGCTGGAATATTTGGAACGATTTTTTATTTAGTATGGGGAGCAATTTCTGATAATTTACGTACTAATCTTGGTCGACGGATTCCTATAATTTTGATTGGTATGGTATCAACGGCAGGACTTATGATATTCTATATTTTAACTACCTACTTTTTGCTGCTATTGGTTATTGGAGGATTTTTTTTAGCACTTACTTCGAATATGTTTCATGTTACAAATAAATCTTTAATTGGGGATTTAATTCCAATCGAAAAAAGAGGTAGAATTAATTCCATCTTGTTTATAGCTACAAACATGGGATCTATGACAGTTTGGATACCTGCAATAATTCTTTTACCGGAGGGTACTGAAACTTTTTCTAGAGACGTCCATTCCATCTTTATAGGAGGAGGAGCTTTATTATTAGTCATTGTAGGGATTCTTGTTACTCTATTAGTGAAAGAACCTAAGGAAAATTCAGCTCCAAGAAACTGGCGTCATGATCTTAAGAAATTGTTAAATCGTAAAGAAATGATGCAATATAAAAATTTTCTACGATTATTTGTTGCGATGCTATTTCTAATTATGAGTCAATATGCTTTTACTCCATTTTTATTGATATTACTCCAAGAGATTTCACTAAGTCTTACTGAAATTTTAATATTTTTACCTATTATTGGAACTGCTATTGGATTAGGGATATTTCTTCTAGGAAGATACGTTGATACAATAGGGCGAAAAAAAATTGCTTTAATTTGTTTGATAATTTCTCCAATTGGATGTTTCATTATAACATTTTTGGGATCTAGGTACCAGTTTTTATTAATAGGCTTTGGGATAATGATGCCGTTTAATATAGGGTTATGGTTAGCAACAGATGCATGGACATTAGATCTACTTCCTGAAGAATCACGAGGAAGATTTTTGGGAATTATAAACATAGGAAACGCAATAGCAAGAGTACCAGGTGTTCTCATTGCAGGTTATTTGGCAGATACCTTTGGAATTTTGTGGGTATTTTTTATAACGGGGATTATTTTATGGATTGGGATCCCGTTTTTCTTACGAGTCCCAGAAACAATCAAATTAAAAAATGATAAGATTGAGTAAAAATAAGTATAAAATTGTTTACATTGGAGCAGGATCGTATCGTTTTGCAATTCCATGCACAATGAATATACTAGATTTCGCTAAGGATTTTAATCCTATTGAGTTATGGTTAGTAGATATTGATCTTTATTCGCTATTGTTGATAAGAGCAGTTGTAAGGCGTATGGCACAGTTCCATAAAAAAGAGATAAATATTCATTCCACAGTTGATAGAAGAATAGCACTTCCTGCCGCAGATTATGTATTAATTTCCATATCTGTGGGGTTCCAAAAATCTGAATGGATTGATATTCATATCCCATTGAAGTTTGGAATCCCCCAAAACACAGGAGACACAGTCGGTCCAGGAGGGATATTTCGGGGTCTTAGAACGATACCTGTTATAGTTGAAATTTTAAAAGATATTAAAGAATTATGTCCTAATGCATTAGTGTTAAATTTTACAAACCCCCAAAGCACTACAATGCTCAGCGTTTATCACACAGCGCCTAAGATTCAATCAGTAGGACTATGCCATGAATTGTTTTATTTAGAGTCAAATAAATTCAAAAAAGTTCTAAAATATTGTAGAGTAAATACAACAACTAATAAAAAATTTCAAATTTTATATGGTGGTTTAAATCATTTTTCTTGGATAACTAAGTTTGAATATGGTGAAGAAGATCTATATCCAATATTACGAGAAAGGGCTGATTATATGTATAAATCAGGAAAGTTTGGTAGACCCTTTAATTTTTATCTTCTAAAACAGACGGGATATCTAACATATGTGGAGGATAGGCATGTGGCTGAATTCTTACCAAAATATTATAATTATTTTAATCATTGGGATAAGCCTTTTAATATTACTGAACTAAGGAGCGTGTATAGAGTTCATTTAGAAAGAAAATTCATGTATTCATTGATTAAAGCTCTAAAAAGAAAAGGATTTAGTTGGATTATCAAATTATTTTTACGCCCCACCGAAAGTTTAGAAAAAGCCCTATTATTGGCAAAAGATAAGGAGAGAGATATTCCAAGACATCATGTATGTAATATACTAAATGATGGAACTATATCATCATTACCAAATAATTGTGTGGTTGAAATCCCTTGCTATATCAAAAACGGAAAGATCAATAAAGTTAAAATTGGTGATTTAACAAATCCAATCAAGAATTGGGTAAAAATTCATGCAAAAAATCAGCAATTAATAGTAGATGCAGCATTATCTGGAGACCTAGATGATTTGATTAAAGCCTTATTGGCTGACCCTATGTGTTCTTTTATAGAGGATGATGAAAAGATTGAATACCTAATGATGAATATGTTATTTTATCAACAGCAATGGTTGCCTTATTTCTCAGAATCCATCCCTAAGTATACTGATTTAAAAAAAATGAAATATATGATCGAGAAAAGGGAATTATCCACAAGAAAACTGGCAAGAAAGGAGAAATATTATCCGAATAATAGTATTAGAAGAAATTCCTGGCCTTATAGCATTTAAATATAAATAATTATGAATTTAAAAACCTATATTATTTTAAAAAAGTTTTTTTTTTGATTATATCTTAAATGAATAAGTAGCTAAAGGAGTAATAAAACCATGAAACAATTAAGAGGTATAATAATAGGCGCTGGTAACCGTGGGGCGGATGCATATGGATCCTATGCCTTAGCCTTTCCTAAAGAATTAAAGATTGTGGGTGTTGCTGAACCCAACATCATTAGACGTGAAAAATTAGCAATTAGTCATAATCTTCCAAAACAAAATGAATACTATGATTGGAAAGATATTCTGGATCAACCAAGATTTGCGGATATAGCAATTATCACTACACAAGATAAAATGCATTATGAACCTGCAATGAATGCTATGAAAAAAGGTTATCATGTACTTTTAGAAAAACCAATGGCTATAACAGAGGAAGAATGTCGCAATTTAGTCAAGACTTCAAAAGAGACAGGTATTATTTTACAAATATGCCATGTTCTTAGATATACTAAACTTTTCACTACTTTAAAAGAAATTATTGATTCTGGAAAATTGGGTGAAATTATTAATATTAACTATTCAATAAACCTTGGTTATTGGATTTATGCACATAGTTTTGTTCGAGGGAGTTGGAGAAACCAGACAGAGACATCTCCTATGATATTAGCCAAAGCTTGTCATGATTTTGATATTCTTTATTGGTTTGCAGGTGCAGACCCAATTAAAATTTCTTCTTTTGCTCGATCAAGTTATTTAGCAAGCGAGAATCGTCCTAAAGGTGCTACTGAACGATGCATTGATGGATGTCACCATTTAAATACATGTCATTATAATGCGATCAATCTCTATCTTAAAACTGTTCAATTTAAAAATGATCTTATACAAACTGAAAAAAAAATCATGCGATGGTTTCTTAAACTGTGGAAAAATCATCCTAAAATTACTAGTTTATTTATACCACAATTCAGAAAAAACACACCATATCGTGGTTGGCCAATTAATACGATTTCAGAAGATCTATCAGATGAAGGTATATCCAAAGAACTAAAAGAGGGTCCTTATGGACGATGTGTATATAACTGTGATAATGATCAACCTTCAGCTCAAATAACTAATATTATGTTTTCAAATCAAATCGTAGCTACATTAACAATGCATGGACACTCTTATAGAGAAGGACGATTTATTCGGATTGATGGAACAAAAGCAAGTTTAATTGGAGAATTTACGTTGATGGGAATGCCCGTCACCCTCTATGACCATCTAACGGGGGAATCAATTCGTTACAAAATAAAACTAACAAAAAACCCGCATGAATATGAGGATTATCCTCTAATTAGAAGATTTCTAGCAGCAGTTCGAGGAGAGGAAAAACCTTTAACAACTGCTCGGGAATCTCTTCAAAGTCATCTAATGTCTTTTGCTGCAGATCGATCCCTCAGAGAAGAGAAGATTATTCATATAAAAAATTAAATTTGTAATTATCTGTCATATATAAATACTGGAATTCGATTTATTTATTAAAATGACTCCGTTCAAAATTCCTTCAAAGGTGAAAAAAAAACTAGGAATAATAAATCGAAATGATGACAACTTGAATTATTCTTTGCAACCTTTTGTTTCAAAATGGTTAAGAGATCACCCCCCTGAATTGAGCTATACATTAAAAGCTCCAGAAATGAATTTTGAAACATGGAAACAGCAAGTTAAAGAATTAATTCTAAAAAAGATTCCAATTTTAGAACCCCTGCCTTTTAATAAACAGAAGTTAAAAATACATGGTGAAGCACTATCAAGGGGAATTAAATTCATCCAATTTTCTTTAATGGCAATTCCAGGATTAAGAGTACCTGGAATAATATGTATTCCTGAAAGTGTTAAACATAGAGCACCTGCTTGTATTTGTATACATGGACATGGGCAAAATATATATAATACTATTGGAATGAAAAGATCCAAGAATAAGGAATATTTTGGATATGAGTTAGCAAAACTAGGATTAATCACTTTATCTTTTGATTGGATTGGAAGTGGGATTCGAGAATCTTTTAAAAACAAATTTCTTTTTTTCCTTCAAGATGAGGGACAAAGAGCTAATTGGCTTCGTTTCATAGGATTAGATATGTTAGGTCTCCGAATAACTGAAGTAAAATCATTGATCAATTATTTATTAAATCATAATAATGTAGATTCTAAACGTTTAGGAATAATTGGTCATTCAGGAGGGGGTACACTTTCTTTATTTACCGCAATTTTTGATGATAGAATTAAAGTATGTGCTACTTCTGGATATCTAAGTACTTGGGATCATTCAATTCTAGCTATGTATCACTGTGGTTGTAATTATATTGCTGATTTAAGAAAATATCTTGAACTATATGACGTGTATGCTTCTCTAGCTCCCCGCCCTTTAGCGATTACAATAGGTAAAAGAGATAAAATTTTTCCCTACAAAGGGACTCAAATTTCTATCCCGATAATTAAAGAAGCTTATCAGGAAGCTAATCATCCCGAAAACTTATTAATTCATGTACAAAAAGAAGGTCATAAATTTAGTGGAGAAAAAATTTATCCATTCATACTAAGCCATCTATAAATTTTTATTCTTATACTACAACTTTAATGACTATTATACCTCTGCATATAAAATTATATTAGTTTTCTAAAATAATTTTCAGAATAAAGGTCAAATTATTTTAAAATTAAATTCTTATTATGGAACCTGAAAATAAAGAATCCAAAAGAAAAAAGTATGTATATATTAAGAAGAAAAAAATCATTATTGCTATTGCTCTTTTAGCAATTATCACTTCCATAGCTATTATAATATCTTTCTCTGAAAAACCCTACATACCCACTTCTCAGCAAGACACATTATTAAGTTTAAAAAAAGTCGACAATCATCCTTTATACATAATGAATTATTATGGAGACTACGGATTCGAAGACTACTTGGAAACGGGTGAGTTTGGTTCTACCCAGACAATTTTAAATACTAATTGGGCTTGTACTTGCTTCGCGACTTTGAATAATGAGACTGATATGTTATTCGGAAGAAATTTTGATTGGTCTCATCGTCCGGCACTTATTTTGTATACTGATCCTCCTAATGGATATAAAAGTATTTCAATGGTAGATTTAGGATTTCTTGGCTTTTACAATGACAATCAAATATCTCAACAACCTCTTGAAAATCTTCAAGACCTACTGTTATCGCCATATTTTTTATTAGATGGAATGAATGAATATGGTTTAACTATAGGCTGTATGGCTATCCCTAATGCGGAAAATGTAATTGATCCAGAAAAAGTTACACTGGGAAGTTTATCGTTTATGCGATTAGTTTTAGACTATGCTATAAATATTAATGAGGCTATAGACTTATGGGATAATTATAATGTTTATTTTCCTCCAGGTCCAGATTTACATTATTTAATTGCTGATGCTGAAGGAAATTCTGCCGTAATTGAATGGGTTGGTGGGGAGATGATACTTCTCAGAAATGAACAAATGTGGCAGGTTTCTACAAATTTTGTTATTTATGGAAGTAGTAATAGTACCAAACAAGGATGTAGCAGGTATAGTAAATGTGAATCAGTTTTAAGCCAAAAAGAAGGAAATATCACCTCAATTGAAGCCATGAATCTTTTGGAAACAGTAGCACAAAGTAGTACTCAATGGTCTGTCGTTTATAATATGCAACAGAAAAAGGTAAAACTAGTCATGGGTAGAAATTATAATTACCCCATTCATGAATTTAGCTTATAATTTCTAATTAAATCTTCTTATTTAGCAAATGAATTTAGATCTATGTCTTTAAATATGTCATCATTAATTTGATTAATTTATTATATTTGAAGTTGTATGAGTTGATCTTGATTTGATTTTACTCTTTGAGGTCTGAGATCATAAAACCTGAGAAAAAGGATCATGGTAATTAATATTCCTATACCAGGAATGAATGAGATCAGAACTGCAAAATCGAGATCATTTAAAAGAAAGATATTCATTCTGATAGGGGATTGGGAAATAAGATAAATTAAGCTCCCAAATAGGTTTAACACCCCAAAAAAGAAACCTTCAGAGCGTGTATGATTAATAACTGCGGATTCATCACAAATATCTCCCATGAGGGGAATGAAAGGTACGCTACCAAAACCATACGTAAAGCCTAAAATTGCCATGAAAATAAGGACTGGAATATGGGACACGCCTATAAACGGAAAGAGAATTGTAACTATTCCCATAGCAAAACCAGAAATAATCCATATTTTCAAATAACCATATAAACGAGAGAATACAAAACTTAATGGAATAGAGAGTAAATAACCTCCATAATAGGCAATAACTGTGCAGAATATAAGAAAAGGGCTCATGCTTTCACTGAAATGATAAGGGATTAACATTAAAAAGAAAAAACTAAAAGTTGAGATTGCAATCCACCGAAATAATAAAAGCAGGAAGTTTTTTTGGCGAAATGTAATATAAAATCTTTTGAAAAAATCTTTAAAAAACCATTCTTGGGATTTTTGGTTAGGGCTAAAATAGGTATCAATTAATTCTTTCTCTTCTAATAAACCTGGTATTCCGAGCAAAATTGAACCAAGAAAAACAGCAACGGGAATTATAATAAAAGTAAGGAAGTTAGCTAAAGAATACGGCAAAACAAATGAGAAGATAAGAAAACCGATAATACTGAGAGATTCTGTTATTGCAGCAATGATTAATCGTTCTTTATAATTGCGGAATTTATTAAGAAGAAGAGCTGAATAGCTCGTCGAATATAAAGATAAAAATATATAGAATAGAAATATCACTGCAAAGAAGTAGAAAAGGCTCACAGAGATACCAGTAATAATTGGCAAAAAATAAAGAATAAAGAAAATTAACGTGATGAGCCCAGAAATCATAATCCATATAAAACGTCTTCCAAGCTTTCGAGTAAATAGATAATTCCTATCTGATACATAACCCATTAGAGGTTGCAATAATGCGACTAGGAACCGTATAAATAGAAAAATAGAAAAATATATCATTATAAAATATGAAGGAAAACCGAACACCATCCTCAAATAATAAACTAAGTAAAGGGCAGGAATAGATTCGAGATTTCGTACTAAAATAAAAGGAACACTAAAAGAGAGAAAAGTTATTTTCGTATGATACCTCCGATGAAAGCTATTCATGATATCATTGGATTTTGATTTATGAATATAATAATTCATTTGTATATTTAATTGTACTCAAGAATATGGAAGCACTAGACCTTTTACTATACAAAATAACGTTAAAATAGCGGTTTAAAATTATGTTATGTTATTTTATATTCTTTCGCGAAGGATTCTAAATCCCAATTCATGAATTTTCTTTGTAATTGTTTATTATTTAGCAAATGGAGTAAGATCTATATCTTTAAATATACCATCATTAACCTCAAGAGTTCCAAGGAAATGCCATTCACCCTCATCAACATGTTGACCACTTCCATATTTCGACGCCATATCATATAATCTGTTAAAATTTTCATAATGTAGAGCAATTCGATTTTCAGCATAATCTCGCGCTGACCATGTAGTCATTAAAAATTGCCAATCTGAGCTTTCTAAAAGTAGTAATTCCCTAGCCATTTGCTTTAAAATTTTAATTAAATGCTCATCTGAAGAATCCTTATATTTTGCCATGATTTCTTCACTTTTACCTTCACATTCATAAATCTTTTCCCATGTCCACGTTGTCCATTCATTTAACCATACCCAATGGCTTGATCCTTGGCCCCAACTGCCTTCAATGATTTGGACGACCTTATTCGGTGGATTTTCCTCTACAAATAATCTGGTGTTTGTTAATTCAACTGCAGGATCATCTTCAAGCCATCTTAAAACCCTTGCTAACCACCAGTTTCCTTCAAACCACCAGTGTCCAAAAAGTTCACAGTCATATGGTGCCACTACAATTCCATTATTACCAAATTTATCCCTATAATCCCTCAAAATATCTTTAATGAGTTGTACATAATGCCCTGCGTTTTCATCTAATTTTCCTGGAATATCATCGGGCCAGTATAACATTTTTGCTCCGAGGTCAAGCTTTGCGTGGGTAACCTTCCAATATTTATTTCCCGAGGGCCAGTGTTTTTTATGGAAATCAAGATACTCAGCACAACCTGGATATCCATGTTCGCCACTCCATACTACAATTCCAGTTTTTTCATCTCGTGTAAAAAAAGCTACAGGCGTTTGGGTCGATGGATCTGTAGAAACTAAATACGCTTCATATTGTGATTTTTCGAATGAAGTAGGAATTTCTTCATATTGGTCAGCAAATTGTTTCCATAACTCTTTCAGTAGTGGAAATCTTGCCGCATATACACCTTGGGACTTTCCTCCTAATAATAGAGCAGTATCCACAAAAAAGTATTTTAAACCATTTTTTGCAAGGAAGTATTCGATTCCAGGGCGGTTATATTCCTCACCTGTAATAGGATTTTTCCATCGGTAACCTGGGCGATATGCACATTCTGGTATCCATGCGCCTGTTGGCTTTCTCCCAAAATGCATTTTATAGTTATCAACAGCAGTTTTAAATTGAGCGTTAATTGATGTTTCTTTTGATAGTAAGGGAGCATATCCATGAGTAGCTCCACAAGTTATAATATCAAGTAATCCATCATCTTGAAGTTTTTTAAACCCTCCGATAATATCTCTGTTAAATCTATGAACAAAGTCATCTCTTACACGTTCAAAGAATTCTTCCCACCATTTTGCTAATTTGATTCTTCCATCTTCGTATTTGTTTTCTGTAAAATCATCATAATCATGTAAAGCTGCTGCAACTCTTTCATCTAAGTATCCTATAAAGCCATCGATAAAAGAAGGATGCCTAAGCATTTCACATAATACTGGTGTAATGCCAATTGTTAGTTTTGGGTGATAGCCATCATCCACAAGTTTATATAGTTCTTGTAATAAAGGTATATACGTTTCTGCTGCAGCCTCATTTACCCAACTCATTCCATGGGGCCATATCCCATGGTTAAGAACCCATGGAAGATGGGAATGTAAAACTAACACAAAGGAACCTAATTTTTCAGTCATGATTAATTTCTTTCGAATGATAATTAAAATCTAACAGTTTAGAACAATAGATTGATAACTTTTTTAATCTTTTATCGCAAATAATTCTTTTCAATTTTTTAAAACAGTTAAAGTTATAAATTCAAATTTAGCTATATTACTTATAATTTCCAATTGCATTTTTATTAATAATTCAAATTCTAAATGATTTAGATGGTCCAAAATCTAGAAAACTTGAATAAGGGTGGTCGAATAGTCGGGCGGGCTAATTATATATTTACTCCAGAGGTTTCAAGCTCAATAGGCTCTATTCATGGAAGTCTATTCAAAGAGAACGAAACTATTGTAATTGGAAGAGATTATCATAACGATAGTCGTATGTTAAAGAGAGCTTATACTTCTGGCCTTATGAGTACTGGAACTAATATATTGAACTTATCCGATTGTACTTATCCTCTATTGCAATTTACAATAAGAAGATTTGGAGCTAGTGGAGGCACCTATTTCTCTGGTGGACATTTATATAGCGAAGATGTAGGTGTAAGATTTGTGGATGCGGGAGGAATAGAATTTGCACCGACAGAAATTGAAAAAATAATACAGTCGTATAATACATACCCTGAAAAAGTTAGACGAGTTGAACCTAGTAAGATTGGGCTAATAACCGCGATACCTCAAACCCAAGATGTATATATAAAGTCTTTAGAACAATTTGTAGATAAAAAAAGAATTACCGAAGCAAATTTAAAAATAGTAATGGATTGTTCTTATGGACCCACTGGGAAGATTACTCCTATTTTAGTAAATGATATAGGTGTGGAAGTTATTGCTTTAAACACGCATTACAGACAGAGATCAAAAACTCCCGTCCCTAGTGTCAACACTATTAGAAATACTGCAAATATCGTAAAAGCTTCAAATAGTCATTTGGGGGTTTGTTTTGATGTAGATGGTTCAAGAATACTGATTTTAGATGAGAATGGGTTAGAAATAAGCTATGAAGATTTATTAATGCTATTTGTTTCTTATGACGAGCGAATTCAAAAATCTAAATCTAGTAGAATAATTACAACTCCTTCGATTTCTCCAATTGTAAAAGATTTTATTCAAGAATCTGGCTTTCCTATAAAATTAGTTGAAAATTATCCTGGTGAAATTTCAAGGCAAATAAGGGAAGAACGAGCATGCTTTGCAGCTGCTGACACATTCAAATTTTACTTCCCACAATATAGTCCATTTAGTGATGGAAATTTCATCCTATTAAAGATTCTTGAAATAATGACAGCACAAAAAGACCTTATTAGTTCATTAACTAAAGGTTTTCCAAAGGGTATAAAAGTAAATAAGACATTACCCGCTTCTGCTGAAGTGATTGAAAATATCCATAATCGATTAATCGAATTTGCTGAGGAACATGGCTTTACATACCAAGATATAATAAATGAATTGAAAATCATTGGAGACGGAGTTTATACTAATATTAAAGTAGCTTTAAACAGAAATGCTATTCTTCTTTCGGCGGAATCAGAGGATTTAAAAAATTCTAAAAAAATGGTTGAAGATTTATCTAAAATTATTTCAGAATTAGAATTATTATATGAAAAATAAAAAACGACCTATTAAAGATTTAAAATAAAAGACTTTATATTAATAATAATAGAATTAAAATTTAACATAAAAGGGAATATTCAAGATGGCATTTACACCTACTATTGAGGGTATAGTATTTTTAATAACATTTTTTGTAATATTTGGAGTGTTTTTAGTATTTGATGTATTTAAAAGAAATGAGAAATACGGATATTTAGCTTATATTATGGCTCTTTTGCCTACAGATGTTCTCTGGGGTATGGGATTTGATGTTCTTGGAGTATATTTAGTATTATTTATTCTATGGGATATCTGTTTGGCTCGTGATCTATATGGAGTTGCTTCTGAAAAGAAAGAAATTAACGAGATTATCCTTTATTTTTTTTTGGCCATTATTATCCAAATCATTCTAGCAGGAATTTTACCAGCTTCAATCCCTTCAATGCAACAAAATACTAGACTTTATTGGTTCGCTTATATGCCAAATATATACTTAGGCCCACCAGATTACGCTATTAACTTTGCATGGGTTGATCTGGGAATTTTAATGGGTTTTAGAATTGCAGCAACTATAAGTGTTGGTTTAGTTATTCTTCCACTCTTAATAGATTTGAAAGGGGAAGAGGTTCCTATACCTGTTTTTATTGTTATAATAGCTCTGTTCGTTATGCCTTTTCTTTATTTAAGCTATATTTGGTTGCCGCAAGCCATGGCTGTTTTAACTTTCTTATTTTCAGTTATCTTGTTCATCGTTTTATTATTAATAACTAGAAGCGGTAAGGAAGTTCAAGTAAAAACAACTCAACAAAAGAAAAAATAACTCTTAATTTTTTATTCTTTAATTAATATTTTATTATTATTTTTATAT
>JBHLKA010000074.1:0-12976 GCA_048887145.1 Candidatus Hodarchaeota archaeon | reverse complement strand
TATTTCCTATAGATTAAGCCAATAGCGTAAATCAATAAATTCTTTTTGCTAGTGTTGCTTATATTTTGATCTTTGGTTAAAATGTCAAGTGGAGTATTAATCGGTTCCAAAAGTAACACATTCTTAAGTTTCATTTTAATACCTCTTAGAAAGTTATAGTTACAAATTTTTTTCTTTATATTTAAAGGAAAAATCCTGTTCTCTCTTCTTTTTTATTAAAACATTTTTTCTTTAAATATCTTAAAACTAGTAAATTCGCTGAGGTTTGTATTAATGGGTGTAGAAACGATAGAAGAAAAAGGCAACTTGAAACCTATATCAAGAAAGATATTTAAATGCCCATTTTGTGGGCTTTTAATCGAAATTGAGGTCGATCAGGCATTATTCACACGCTATATGAACGAAAATCACTTTTTATATCCTCACTTGCATATTCATGGTAATCCACTTCATGGTACCCTCTGTTATTTAGATACTAATATGTCAATACGAAATGTTGAAATTATCAGAAGTGTCGAAATTTTTTGGAGTTCTATTTAATAATAAAACCGGGTGAGCATATTTACTCTTATAAAATATACTAAAAAAGATGAAGATGATATTGAATTCCATAACGAGGAAATTTTTAAGTATATCCATGACGAGCGAATTCTAAGAGTATTATTTGAACAAAAAATTTTTAAATTGAGAAATATCCAGAAAAAAGCAATTGAAGAGGGATTGTTTTTTAGAAAGTCATTTTTAGTATGTGCTCCTTCAGGATCTGGTAAAACACTGATCGGAGAAATTTGCGCATTCCAAAATATTTTCAATAATTATGGAAAATCTATTTATTTAGCCCCCTTTAAAGCCCTAGCTACAGAAAAGTACTTTTATTTTAAAAAATATTATAGTAGGTTCAATATTAATATAGAGTTATCCATAGGAGATTATGATGTAGATGATTCCGTATTGGCTAAAGCGGATATTATTATCACCACCTATGAGAAAATGGATTCAATCCTACGTAATTTTTATGATAAAGATTGGATTCATGATATTTCAACCGTAATAGTAGATGAGATTCATATCATTGGAGAGTCAGATCGAGGTCCACGACTGGAATCATTAATTGTGCGGTTAAGTGAATTTTTATATCACCCTCAAATTATTGGACTTTCAGCTACAATCGCCAATCCTCAATTTTTTAACAGCTGGTTATCCTCATTAGGGAATAATACTACTCTTATTTTATCTAATGATCGCCCTGTACCTCTCCATTATCAAGTTAAAGTTTCCCAAAATAAAGATTCTACAATCAAAAAAATTGTTAGAGGTACATTAGACCAAGGAGGTCAAGTGCTTGTCTTCCTAAACAAGCGAAAATCCACTCAACAAACATCATTTTTACTAAAAAATGTGGTAAAAAATCATATTAATACAAATGATCTTGACAAATGTAAAAAATTAGAGAAATTACTTGAGAGGGTCAAAGGAGGACATCAGGAACTTAAAAAAATTGTAAAGTATGGAGTAGCATTTCACCATGCTGGCTTATTACCAAAAGAAAGGAAGTTGATCGAAGATAATTTTCGGAAAGGAATATTGAAAGTAATTTGTAGCACTACTACGTTAAGTGCAGGGATTAACACCCCTGCGAGAGTGGTAATTCTTAGGGATTTTAAAAAGTATATAACTTCTGGATATAACATTAAAA
This sequence comes from Candidatus Hodarchaeota archaeon, assembly GCA_048887145.1. Taxonomy (GTDB): domain Archaea; phylum Asgardarchaeota; class Lokiarchaeia; order Sigyniarchaeales; family SOKP01; genus SOKP01. The sequence goes on along the minus strand of JBHLKA010000074.1, from coordinate 11,280 downwards.
ATTTCTCTGGGTACTATGAAAATGGGGATGGATTTTCTTATTTTAAACCTTTTTCAGCAAATCAAGTATTTCAGATGTTGGGAAGGGCCGGTAGACCTGGGTTAGATGATATTGGGTATGGGATTATTTTAGTAAATAACGTGGAGGAACGGAATTGGATTGAAGAAAAATATTTCCAAAATCTCTTGATTAAAGAAAAACTTCTCCCAAAATATAATAATCTTGGTTCCGGGTTGAATAAATTACATATACTTAAAGAACAAGTGCTATTAAGAATCTATGAGGAGAAAAATATCACTATAGATCAACTTAAATTATTTTTTGAGCGTACCTATTTTTGGTTTAATATAAAACACAAAATGAGCGATCAGCAAATCCCTATCGAACAGTTTCTTATGATCGAAGAGATATCCCCTGAAAATATTCTTAAGCTTCATTCTGATAAGGAAAGGATTAAAAAATTAGAATCCAACAAAATTCAAATAAAAATTTCAGAGGTAACTAACTCTACAATCAGGGGATTTATTAAGACTGATTTTGGGGTGTTCACATGCCGACTCGATATTGATTCTGGGATTCAATGTTCCTGTGGCTTTAAGAACAGAATTTCTGATAATTTTGCCAATGATGAGTTTGCTTTTGAATTTTGCGACCATATTACCTCTTTCTTGAAATATCTTATTGATGTTCCTGATCCAAACTTCCAGGATTATATTTCAGACATTATTCCCAAATCGATTAAAAATCAGTACATTCTTAATTATCTGTTCGAAAAAGGTTTAATTATAAGGAATGATAATGGGGTGATTAAATGCTCTCAATTTGGTAAATTGATTATTAGATTATACCTTTATCCCGTATCTGGGGTTCTTATTCGTCATAAATTAGAGAATTGTGCGTTAAACACATTTCAAGAAATAATTAAAGAAGCCTATGACGTCTTACGAGCAGAATATAAGGTAAGAGATTATAAAATGCTCCAACCGATATTAGAATGGACAGATGAGGTTCCAATAGAAGAAATTTTAGAAAGATATAATATTATGGCTGGTGATTTATATATGATTAAGGACAATTTAGAGAGAATTATTACGTTTATTGGTATTATTGCTATTCATTTAAGCGAAAATGGGTTTGATATTCAGGATGCTATGATTCGGGTAGCAGAAATGGCAGAGACTCTCAAAATTCGTATTCATTATGGTATAAGAGAAGAATTATTTGATTTAGTATTACGGCTAGAAAATGTGGCACGAGTGAGGGCGCGGATCTTATTCGATGCGGGATATCATATTGCAGCACAAGTGAAAAAGGAGGATCCTTACCTTTTACACCGTAAAACGGGACTAGGAGTTAATTTATGCAAAAAAATAAATAAAAAATGAGAATTACATTTTTTATTGCAATTTTTTCTTGCAAAAGAAAGAGGAATTGAATTAAGCAAAAAAAAATGCAAGTAAAATTCAATAAAAAAATAAAAAGATTTTAAATCTTAGAAAGAGATTTTAAATTATAGAAATTAATCCTTATATATTCGCGTAGCTTATTTATAAATTAAAGAAATTATATAAGAGATTCATTTAGCTAAAAGATTAATCAAAAAATTAGTCGAAGGAAGAGAAATGACAATTATATTTCATTTTTGGTTCAGTTCCTTTGCATATTTTTTACCATTAGGCATGTATAGCGCTTATATGATCGCATTTAGTGTTTTTCTAATCATTGCCAGTAAAGAGAAAGAGAGAACCACTGTTTTTAAAAATTACTTAAAGTCTGCAGCAATTGTTAACTTTATCAGCATTATTCTCCTATTTTTCTTTCCTATTAGTGCTATTTCATATAGTCCAACTGATGAGGAAACGATGACATTGATTCTTTTTTTATGTATTTTACCTTCTTTGCTTACGTATATTCCAAGAATTTATTCTTTTGGAATAGTATTTTTTGTTTATGGCTATAAAAATCGAAGTTTAATTAAAAATTATCTAATGTACACAGGTATCTTTTGGCTCATCTTTACAATCTGGGCTTCTATTACTCTCTTCTCGCCATTTTACAGTTTCTCTCAGCTAGTATATATCTTTGATCTTGTTTTTATTTTTCCCAGTATCTACCTTTATTCAATTCTTATTCAAGTTTTTTCATTTGGAGGTATTTTTGGAACATTCGCAAGCATTTTTCTATTGATTCATGCATTCGTTAATAACGATTCTTCATTAAAAATAGCAGGATTTATCTATTTCATCGGAACAGCAACAATGGGACTTAGCCAAATCGCATTTTATATTCAAATGATGTAATAGAAAACAGCTTATTAATTTAATAAGTTAGAATAGCCTCATAGGATGTTAAATGTTCCTCTCTTTTTTTTAATTAAATTAAATCACTCAATCGTTTTAGTCTCTCTGAATACCTAACGTTTTTACGATTTATTTGTTTCCTCTCCTTTTTTTCTTTTTATTATTTCAAACTAAATATCTTAAGAAGATGTATGAATGAATCAAAGCACTCTGAGGAATTCGATTGGAAAGATTTTATAACAAAAGAGAAATCTCCTCAAGGATTCATGGTCCGAGAATTTATTGTTTACAAGAAGGTAGGTCAAAATTCGAATGAATATGTTATAAAAAAATTTAATAAATCCAAGGAACAAAATCTTGAAATGTTAAACCTTATTAAAGATATTTTAGAAAATGTAGCAAATCTAACTCCTAAACAAATAATTGATTATTGTAACAGTCAAAGATACTTCATGAAACTTTATTTTAAACAAATACAGGAAGAATCTAAAAAATGAATAAATTATTAAATTTTTAGTCCAATCGCCTTTTTGTATCTCTTCTTTTATAATCAGTTTATAATTTTTCTTTAAATTAACTTAAAGAGATATAAATATAAAAAAAATATTTGATAAAAAATGAGTTCAGCAGTAGCCGAAAAAGATAAGGAAATTAAGGTCAAAATAGATATCCGAAGTGATCAAGAGTTAGGATATATATTATCTAAAATGATTATTCCTTTTACACGTTTTTTGGAACCTGATATTTATAATGGTAATGAGTTAATGTCTTTTTCCCAGAGACATTCCACATTTAAAGCACTCATGCTTACTGAATTTGAGGATGCAATAAAAGAGTTTTCGAAAGTTATAAAAAGAAATAAATAGATAAAAAAAATTTATCTTTTCCTAAATATCTTCACAGTATAGTCCCAAATAGCAGGATTAGAAAACCCGTCTTCTCGAATCTCTTTTAAAACAGCTTCCTTATCCCGATCTTTTGGAGACAATATAATATGTTCAGTAATTCTTAATTCTTCTTTTATCATATTACACCTCATTTAGCTATTTTACTATCATTTAGTAGCAGATATTTATAAATAAAAAAATTCTCTTTTTCGCACTTTTTCTTTAAATATACTTGTTATTTTTAAACAGTACCAAAATCATCCGATATAAATATAGTTATGATCACCAAAAAAGTAGTTCCTTATATTGTACAACGAGAGGAGTTATTTCCTAATACGATAGATGAATATCTAAGCAGATTATTTCCTCTGGTAAATGTAAACATTAGTGGCGGCGCGCGATATCCATTTGAACTGGGACATCGGTTAGGAAATACCAAAATTAATCCCTTTTTAAGGATTGCTCACCCAACTGATGCACCAATCATAGCGGATATCTGTAAGGAAGTCTACGAGAATTCTTATCCCTACAAAGAAATGGAGGATGAGATATATATACGTAGCATGATCGAAAGCTCCATCAATCATTTCATCTTATTTGAAACAGAATCGGGAGAAAATGCCGGTTGCTTCCGTTGTGCTCTGGATTTCGAGCATAAAAAAGGGTATATGGGAGGATTCATGGTTCGTAAAAAGTTCCAGAATAAGCTGGATGTGATTCGAGCAATCATGGGATCCTATATTTGGATGTGGAACTCATATAAGGATGATATTTTGGTATGGTACTGCGAAAATCGAACTGCCCATGCTTCTTCTCAGTATATTACAGCGGTATGTGGAATTAACACCATTGCCATCTTTCCCAATAAAGACATTTTTTTCGGACAAATCGAGTCTGATGTTATGGGAATCATTTATACTGAAAATGTTTTACGAGAGAAGAGAAGTTCTTCAGTTCCAACTCTTATTCCTTCAGCATTAAATGCATTCCAGTATTCAGATAAATTATTTACACTTGGGAATGTTAGAGTTGTTCAAACGACTCTTCATTTGGATATTGACTGTATTAAAAGATTCTTTGAGAATGTAAGGTGCGAAGTTGAGGGCGATAAGTATGGGTATCAACATTTTAAGTTTACAATTGTAGGAACAAATTCTTCTTTTACATTCTTGCATAACACTCACATTCAGAATTTTGAGAAGGCTAATTATACGGTTCAATCATTAGAGGAGTTATTTGTATTTATTGAATATTTAAAGAAATATATGAGGGAAAATAATATTCGTTATTGCGAGATGTTTATTTCAGCATATAAACCTGAGCATCAACAATTATTCTACGATGCAGGGTTTCGAGCACGTGGATATGTTCCTTGTTGGAAATATATACCCGACAAAAAGATATTTGAAGATTATATAGTATTCAATTATTTTGAAGGAAAGATTGAACATATAGATTTATTGCCCCAAGGGTATGAGCTATTAAATTGTATAGAAGTTTAATTTCTTAATACAATTTTATTTCAAAGGGGTTCCATCTAATGGACATTTTGGATTATATCCAGAAATTAAGTCTCCGATGCCAGCTCTCGGTACACATGCTTTACATATAAAATGTCCATTATCACAAATTTTTCCACCATAAACATCCTTTTCAAGTCCACAACTAGCACATCTTCTTTTCGCCATACTTCATACTTATTTTTCATTTTAATTAATTTTTATTTTTTTAATAATGTAAAATAGGACTTTTCTTTTCCTGTAGTTTGTAAAATTCCATTCTTTATGGATTTTTTAATTAATAATTTAAGTTCTGAAGAAGGAATCCCATAATCTTGTGCCATAATATTGATTAAATGTAATGGAAATCTCCTATATTTTAACGATAATTCTATTAAACACTTTTGAAATTTTTCTTCAAAATCTACAGTTCTTTTTAAGGGTTTTGGTATTTTTTCTATTATTTCATTATTAAGAGATACAATGAATTCATTCTCAGTTGAAAATTGAGCCTCTCCTAAGAAATTTTGCAGTTGTTTCACCTTATTTACCGCTTCAGTCATTCCATAGACGATTTCTCCCTTATCCAAAATGCTTTTGACTTGATGAGTCCTGCCACAACGCAAACATCTTTTAGTTTTTTGAGTAATTCTCACATAAGAATATTGTTTACATTTAGAACAAACGAATATCACATAAGGTGTTTGATCTTTTTCCCATTTTTTCTGCTCCATTATAAATTCTCCATTTTGGGAGCATTTTCAATGATATTTTTTATAATAAAATAGAGTTCTTCTACATGTTCTATAGCAACTATTTGAATTTGGGTTTTTTCTGCAAATTCCTTCACACTATGTTTTATTACCCTTAATTCTCCATTTAATTGCTCAGTGAAGTCAATAAAGTCCAATATGATGATAATAAGCTCATATTTGTGGTGAAATGTGTTAATAAAACTTATCAATACATTTTGGAACCGCGCATCAAATTTTTCCAGAGAGAATACCTGGATAAGTATTTTCTCATAGATTATAATATGTTGATCAGTATTAATAATGGAATATTGAACTCCTTCCATTTGAAATTTCTTCCGCAAACCAAATTTAACAGGTAAGCGCTTACTTATTATTACCTTTTCCTGAGATTTTCTCTCTGTGGAAGGTTTATGGTCATGTATAAATGTCAATAATCCTACTTGATGTTCTGGTTTTACTGGCTTTATATTAGGTAATTCTTTATGAAAAACTTTCTTTTTGGGGTTCCGAATTTCTAGAGCTTTAGGTGAAACAGTCTTATGTTTCCCTTGACTTTTGAGGTTCACATTCATCCGCTTTAACTTACTCATCGCAATTCTGAGATAAACATCATCATGAGTATTTTTACAATAAAGAATTATAACCCTACCTTCTCGGTGGCGTGCTGTCCTTCCTTTCCTCTGGATAAAACGTATTTCAGATGCCACCACATCATAAAATATTACCAAATCGCACTCTGCAATATCAAGGCCTTCTTCTCCTACATTAGTGCTCACCAGAACATTATAAAATCCTTGTTTAAATTTTTCAAGAATTTCCAGTTGATTTTTCTGAGATAACCCTTTATCATCCATGGATTTCGTTGCTTGTCCCACGAATCGAGTAGTTTTAATATTTTCTATGGTATTCAATTTTTTCACAATATTTCTTACCGAGTCTCGTAATTTAACAAAAACTAGAATTCTTGAATCTGGAGTGTTTTCTAACTGTTCTAAGATAATTTTTTTCAATATGTTATACTTTGGATGGATTAAGCTTTCAGGATTAAGATCATGATGTTTTAATAGTTCAACATATAATTGATATAACCTATACTCTGAGGCAAGAATCTTCACTGCTTTGGAGCTTGATTTTTTTTTTGCATCCCCCCTCATTTTCTCTAGGTATTTAAGTAATACATCTAATCCTTGCTGCTCAATTAAGTCAATCATATGATATAAAATAAGGGCTTGAGCATTCACCGAGAGTGCAGTATACAATCCAGTCTTATCTCCATCTTCATTTAATAATCTAACCAATTGTGTATTCAATTTTAATAAATCCTTACGAAAAATTTTTTCTACTAATTTTTCTGCAGCAACATTTAAGAAGCCTAACTGGGAAAGATATTGTAATCGTTCCTTTAATAACTTTTGAATAACCGTATATACATCCTCCATTAATTCTGTTAAATCCACGCCTACTTTATAAATATCCATTGGCTTTAGATAAGTTTTTACATCCCGATCTGTCCTTGTTCGCGTATGAATGTTCTCTTTGCGAATATGGAGGTTTTTACATAATTCGCTAATTTTTTTTTGAGATGCTCCTGGAGAGGCAGTTAATGCTAAAATATTTCCATCAGGATTTTGATCCAGATACTCATCTGCAATCAATGGATAGGGATAATCTCCAGAGGCATGATGCGCTTCATCAAATATAATTAAACATGTAGTAGTAAGTGAATACCTCCTTTTTACGAGATCATTTCTTAGGGTTTGTGGAGTATAAAAAATAATCTGGTGTTCAGTGAAGAGTTCAGTACGCTTTTCAGGGTTCACTCTTCCGGTAAGTACTACAAATTGATTTTCAGGAATAGTCAATAATTTCTTAAAAGTTCTGTAATGTTGATTGATTAGTGGTCTAGTAGGTGCAAGAATAATTATTTTACTATTACTGGGAAAGTTTTCTAAGGTATATGCTGCAACAAATATCGCAATAATGGTTTTTCCAAGCCCAGTTGGCAATACTACGAGAGAGTTCTTATTTACACATTTTTTTGCGATCTCAACCTGATATTTTCGATATTCAATATTTAATTCCTTAATAAATTCATTTTCAGCAATTTTATTATTCGAATTCGACGATATCATTATCCTTATTCTCCCGAATTGATTATTATTTTATCATCGTTAATAATTAGCTCTGTAATTGGCTTATTCCCACGTTTGTAAGAAAGAATCTGGATTCCAAGATCTAATGCCAATTTGGTAGGATATATTAAGCCATTCCCTCGATGTTCGAAAAAATAGGGATGGGTCCTTTTTAGACACCTTACCTTCTGAATAAGTTCTGAATTATTATATGATAAATTAAATCCTTTACCAATCTTTATATGTTGGAAGTAATAAATAATATCGCTTAATAGATGTGATTCTGCTTTAGTCATATTAATCTCATTAGCCTCCAATTTATCTCCATCTTTTATTTGCGACTTTGGTCTCAGTGTTAAATAAAGATTTGTGTTTTTCCTTTTTTTATACAGTATATAATCCTTTAATTTAGAATTAAATAGCTCTTGAAACTGAAATATAAGATTTAGTAACTCTTTACCTTCTTTTGGAAGCAATCCAAGAACTTCTTCTAATTTACTAAAGTTAAAATTGGAATTTGGATGTTTATTGAACTGTCCTATAATATTTAATATTTTATTTAATTGTTGAAATCTCCAACTTGAAGGCATCTAATCCTATAAGTCGTAGCTATATAAAAAGAAAAAATTATGAGTTTTTGATTTTTTTAAACTTTAATTGCTTTTTTGTGTTTATTGAATCCATTTTTCTAGAGGTGAAATAAACTAAACAAATTGGACATGCGATTAATATACAACCTATTATTGTTGCATGAGTAAATTCACTATTAAAATCTTTAAAAAAGTTTGTATCCGCATAATCTGGATTTGAAAAATATTTTTCCATAAAACATACCCAGTATAAGGCTTCATGGCAAATTTTTTGTCTCTCGGTAGATAAATGAAACTCATAAAAATTAGAATCATATATTCCTGATATGAGTTCTTGAATAGAACCAATTTCAAAATAAACATTTAAATCTAATAATTCCGAAATTAGATAGCTGTAATACACATTCTTTATATTCGTATAATCAAGATGATTGGTGATTAAATTTTTAATTTTAGAATCGTCTAAATCATAGAGATTTAGCAACCTTAACATATAAATACCGAAATATGTATTTTCAAGAGTAATCTCAAATTCATTATCTTTACTTGGACCGAAATAAAGTTCACCAGCAGTCTCTTTTACTTGATTGAGAAGATAATTATATAATGCATTTACATCAAATCCAATATATAAAAAATTTCCTAAATTTAAATAATTAGCAAGGAGTTCAAGGGCTCGAAGTGCATAATAACTAGTTTCAAATTCAATACTGTAATTTTGGTATTCAAGTGTAGAATGAATAAAAGAATAAGTTGGTAAAAAACCTCCATTATTCGCATAGTTATCATTTAAAAATTGGCTATGAATAATTCTATTTACTATCTCTGGTAGATCATGGTTTAACTCGAATACTTCAAGTCTTGAAATCTTATTGAGTGCATTTAATGCCAAAAAAGTACTTTTATGAGATTGCATTCTTTCTATTTCATATAAACCATATGAATAATATTCAATTGGAAAGGAGCGAAAAATAATGGAATCAAAATTCATATTTGTGCAAGATATAAACATATCACCATCTTCTGCAAAATCATAATAACAGCTACTTTCTATTAATTGGTATAGTTGAGAAATGGGAAATTCGTTTATTTTATCGTCAAAAGCACTGATCAATGAATAAAGCAGTTGTAGGGATGTATAATCTTCTGAAAGAAGAGCAAATCCGTCTAGGTAGGAATACTTTTCTAAAGCCGCAACAATCATATCTTTTTCAATGCTATTTAGTCGTGTAAGTTCATTAACTTGTTCTAAAGAGCGAAGAGTCTGAAAAGTATCAATTAATTCATGATATTGAATGTCCGTAGATTGTTCCCAGATGCCCCATGAATTTCTATTATTGAAGATGAATTGTGAGACGTTTATTTTGGAATAATTTGAATAACCAGTTAATTCGGCTAATTCTAAAGCAAGAGCGCTCCCTATTACATTTAATTCGTTGTGTTGTTTACAGAATGCTGAGAAATAAAAGTGTTCATCGGATGGATTATATAAGCGATTAAGATAGAGATTGAAATTATTTATATTAATAGAATCAATTTGATTGAATAGTTCTAAACTTTTGAGACAATAATATGCTGAAAGTAAGTTAGGATCATTAAATTTTAGTGATGAGATGATAAAATCGTCATCATTGAAAAATCCGCCAAAAAAATCAGGATGACTCCCAGTTGCTTGCAAACCGATAATGTAATCAATAATATTGTGTTTTACTTGCGTATAAAGATCCCAATTATCCAATATATCGATTATTTTTATTGCATAAAATGTATTATCCATAGTAGCCAATTTTAAATATGTAGGAAGGGAAATATCAAATTGTCTTCCTATGAATCCGTGTTTTACAGGATGATAACAATCCCATATAAAATCTATCATGCTTTGGCCATCAATAAGATCCAATTTTCCAAGAATCTCCAAAGATAGGACTGCGTAACAATTAATTTCAAGCAAAGAAGACAGTGGATAAATAATTTCTTTATGAATATCGCTTTCAAACCACCTTTGGGCATAACTATCAATGAAAATATTCTCATCTGATTGATAATATGCCATGATAAAATCAGTGATCTGAGTAGTATTAACTTCATCTAATCTGTCCAATTTATCTAAAATTTCGAGCGTATAATAAGTTGCTTGAATTGATGGCTCATAAACCTGAGGAAAGTATCCCTTCTCCCCAAATTGTGCCATTTTTTTATTAAAGATGTTGTTTATCAATCCATGATATCCTAATGAAGAAGAAGAGAATTCACCATCCTCATTATATACTTCTATAGGAGGCTTGTTGGACATTCTTATAAATAATATAATATTTACTGCTAAAATAATCATTAAAAGTATGGTTATTGTGTTTTTACCTTTCATTTTACTTGTACATATCTACAATATATTATATTATGATCAGAATAAGTTAGGAATATTTAAAGAAAAAAAAAATAGAAGAACTGATAAAAATACTGTGGTTAGATTACAGAGTTTCCTTTAAATTGCGGAGGACCTTTCACTTTCCAAATGCCTAAATCAAACATTTGATCATTAATAACTGTAGGTTCCTCAATCACCTTTGATGTCGAGAAATTTTTTTCGAATAGACTTTTAACTGCGTTTTTATTTACCTCACAAGAGATAAACATAGTATTATCTTCCAGGTCTCGCAAAGCATAAAAATAATATTCATTATTATCGTGAGGATTAAATATTTGCATCGCATTACCTAATTCAATCTCGATTATTTCAGGAGTTATTTTTTCATTTTCTTTAAATTGGTCTAGTAATACACCAAGACGCTCCATCACTTTTTTTAATAAATCTGCTGATCGTACCAAACTTTTAAATCCAGGAATACGGAGGCGATCAAATATTTTTTTCTCTACTTGTTTATGAATAGTACTCATTCGAATATTTAACCTATTACAGATATCGCTTATTGTAATTGGACTTTCAGGTAAACAGAGAGCAGATATGGAGGTGGCCACTCCCACAACTACATCATCTTTAGTATTTTTAATAGAACTCCATAATCTATATAAGATTTTTTTAGATTGATAATAAAAATACATTCCCAATCCAAAATGTTCGGTTATTTCCATAATTCTCTGGAGAATATACTCTTTTCG
>JBHLKA010000073.1:0-13012 GCA_048887145.1 Candidatus Hodarchaeota archaeon | reverse complement strand
AAGTAGTTGAGACCTATGGTCGCAACCGTTGAGGATTTTGAAAGATCAAAAGAATTTTTTGAGAGTGGCGATATACTCAATACAATAGAAAGTTATGAAAAAGCGATTAATCAAATTGAACGTACTAAGGCAGTTAAGGAAGAAGAGTTAATTGACTTTCTTAATAAAATATTAAAATATTGTAAAGAAAATAATCTTCAGAACGAAGAGGCGATGGTTCTTAGAGCTTTAGGACGAACGTATACTAAATTTAAACAATATCCATTAGGTTTAAAATATTCTTATCAATCTCTTAAGATTCAAAAGAAGTTGGGTAAAAAATTAGATATAGCTGAAAGTTTAGTATTTCTAGCAGAAGATCTTGAGGTTTCAGGTAATTATGATGAATGTATTAAATCATTCAGCGAAGCAGCAGGAATTTTTCACGAGTTAGGAAAACTAAGAAAAGAAAAAGATATAAAAAAAGAAATTTCTCGATTAAAAGAATTTTCAAAAGAAATGACAGAGGATGAATACTTACTACATAAATTTAATATTGACAAATACTAAATTGAGATAAAATACTGAAGAAATATCTAAAATCTTTCCTTTTTTTTATAATTTTTTTAAATTTATTTTTTATAACTTTCATATATTTTTTTGAGTTTACTTTGAGCATAAATAAGGATTTCTTTTATTGGAAGCCCCGCTGATATGCTAATTTTTTTAAGATCTTCATATTCAGGTTTAATATTAACTACTTTCTTGCCTTTTTCTGTTTGGAAGTAAGAGACTTTATATCTTACAGCATATTCATTTTCATTTATTTGAATTTTTGCATTAATAATTTCTCTATCAATACAAACTCTTTTTGTAGTTTTAAATCTTACTCCAAGAGTACCTAGTTCTTTTAGTATAGTTTCAATTATTTCAAAACTGTTTTCAGGATGGCAGAGTATTTTAATCACATGGCTTGGTCGATTTTTTTTGGTAATGCTTGGTATAACTTGAATATCAAGAACTTGTTTAGTTTCTAAAGTTTTAATAAAATTTCCAATAAGTTCTCCTGATACATCATCCACATCTGTCTCTAAAATAGTGATATCCTCAATGTATTTCTGAAGAGGACTGTAAAGAGTCTTGATTTCGAGATAAGTACTTTCGCCATAGAAAATACGTAGTATATTTAGAAAATCCTTAAAGTCTTTCTCTCCAGTACTATATACAACTTTTTCAAGTGTCATTTCATTGGGATAAATCAAGTACCTGGGATTTAAATTCACAAGTAAAGCAGCTCCGGTAGGTGTTACCAACTCGCTTTCGATAGGACCATTTGTAACAACCAACCCTGATTTTTCTAGGATTTTTATAGTGGCAGGTGCGGGAATTGCTAGGATTCCGTGAGCAGTTTTAATTTTTCCTGCTCCTAACGGTAATTTGCTACAAAATATTCTAAAATCCTTCTCAAAGATTCCTAATTTATCTAAAGCTTTCGCAACCCCTAAAATATCTATCAATGTATCTACAGAACTTAATTCATGGAGATGTATATTTTCTACTAAATTATTATGTATTTCTGCTTCTGCTTGTAATAATGTTTCTAAAACGTTAATAGCATAAATTTTTGCCGATTCTGAATACTCTTTTTCACTTAAAAATGTTTGTAATGCTATTTTTAAACTATTAGAGGATCTTTGGCTTTTACTTTCTTCAATATTTAGTTTAAGTTGATTAACCATTATTCCACTTCTTTTAACTTTCACCAGTTCTATTTCTAGTTTCTTAATTCCTTTTAAATAATCTTTAAGTTCAATAAGTTCATCTATTATTTGCTTAGGGTTAGGTATTAGTTCTAAGAGTGAAGCTAAAAACATATCCCCAGAAATTCCAGAATTAGAAGCATCAATATATAATGATTTCATTTAGTCTTTCACTTTTTCATAAAATTTAATTATATTTTCTTGGATGGCTATTTAGAATACTAAAAAAATAAATTCTAATTCTTTTATTTTAATTATATAAGTATTATTATCTAATAATGTTAAATTAAACTAATAATTTTAGGACACTATAATGAGTGAACTCCAAACTATTAAATGTTATTTAAATCAATTGCCCGCCACATTAATAAAATTATTAGGCCTTAACCCTCCTCTCGATATCATTCCAGAACCAGTCGATTCTATCACTGAGTTATATCAGAGCATTGAAAGAATCGTTATAATTCTTATAGACAACTTTGGCTTATTTGAACTAACATTTCATAAACCCGAATTCATGATACGGCAATCACAAATGATGTTATTGTTATCTACTAAGAATCCCTATACTTTAGGAGTTTTACATCAAATTTTATATGGTGGATTTGAAAAAGAACCAAATGGATTTCATTTATTGCGATTTCTTAATAACAATGGAAAGAAATCATGTTTCATTGGAAGGAAAAAGGATTTGACCAGGTATGACGGTGGTACGTATTCGGTTGCTAAAGATACTGACATGGCAACGTGGATTGAAAGTGCTAAGACAATCAATAATTATGATTTTTCTTGGATGCATTATTTGGATTTCGAAAATTTACATAAACAACAACAAGCTTTAAAGCAAAGAACACCTGAAGATTTGATCGAAAAATTAATTTTACGTACCGATAAGTGGATTTTAGGAAATTATAAACAACTTAGACCTAATTCTTTAATGATAATTTTAGGAGATCATGGTCGGGTAAAGTTAGATTTAGAATATTCTGGTAAAATTGCTCAATGGCGTGAGGCTTCGGTACCGGTTGCTATTCTAATTGCTAAATAGGAAAATATACAAGAATTTATATTAATAATGATTACAAGGTACTATGTAATAATTTAAGAAATGGAATTTTCTAACCATTATCTTTTTTAAGTAAAATTAATTCAATATAAAGTCTTAGCAACAAAAAAAATATTTTGTGAAATATGGAGGAATATAAACGTTTTACAATTTCTCTTCCTAAAGAATTATACAACGAGTTTGAGTTATTTAGAAAGACCCTTAATATCTCTAGATCAGATGCAATTAGGAAAGCAATGAAAGCCTTAATGATAAGTGAAGAAAACATATCAGTATCTTCTGGAAATGTAGTGGGGTGTATCTCTATAATAATGGTTCATAAACATTTCGAACATAAAGAAAATCATGCTGCTATAAAAGAAGGATATGAATTGGATGATCATTCTCATACTATAGATCATGATTATAGTTATCATAACCACGATTATGGTTCAAGACCTATTTATGCAAATATTCAACAAACAGATGAAATATTAAAAACTGATATACAGCATCATTTTCACGACATTATTATCTCTACCTTACACGTTCATCTAGAGTTTGAAAAATGTTTAGAAATTATCGCAGTTTCAGGACCATATGAACGTGTGAAAAAGTTAAAGGAGGATCTTCAAAGATTAAAAAGCATAATCTCAGTTGGCTTTTTCATAATTGACAAAGAATTGAAGTAGGATTGGTATTTATTATATATTGAATGTAAAAGTAAGTGTAAGCTTAAAAAAAGTAAAAGGAGAGAAAGTAGAATAAAAAATTCTACTTAATAAAGAGTAGAATTAATGGATAAGGCGATTTTTTTTGAGAATTTTTTATTCTATAAGTTGTGTGTGTAATACTTATAGAGTATAAGAAGATTCATTTAAATGAAAATACAGTGATGAATTAATAATTTTTTTGCTACAAAAAAATTAGGGTGATTTTAACCAGTTGGGAACAGGCAAAATTGGAAAAAAATAGGAAAGTAAGTAAATTTTAAAAAAAATGTAAAAATTTTTTTTCTAATCAACCCATTTCGTCTACAAATCTCTCTCCTGAACTGTTTTTCGGTTATTTGCCTTTGCTCGGGCAACTGCTTTTTCTAAAAGTTCTATAAGAATGGAATTAAGCTTATTTCCATCAAGAACCTCGCTAGCTGTGTTGCAGCCTTTAGATTTTATATGTTCTTTTACTTTGCTCTTTACGAAAAGGGTTTCCACTGCTGCTTTTTTAGCCATTTTTTATTCCTCCTTTCATTAAAATTCTAATTATTGGTTTTAAATATTTTAAAATAAATTTGTATTTAAAATATAATTCTCTTAGCTTATATTTAAACTTAGTTGAAAAACCATCATAGAAGGTTAATATTATCTGTCTAATCTCATTTTAGAAAAAACAATTCCTCACGCGGTCTAGCCTTGGATTTTAAAGTTTGACAATTAATCAATAATAAAAACGCCCATTTCAATGAAACCTCTTTTAAAAGAAGTATTTTTAAAGTTTTTGAGAAATTCTAAATAGAACATGAGGAAACATATGAAAAAAGTGATATATTAGATTCTAATAGTCTAAAGGGTTTAATTATTATAACTTCTAGCATTTATTAAATTAATTCAGTTAATTAGTCTTAATTCAAATTCATTTGAATAGGAAAGTATGAAAGTAATATCATTAAACGGAACTTGGAAATGTAAGCCTGATTTTGATGATATTGGTATAGAAAAGAGCTGGTATTTACTTGAAAATTATAATAATAACGATAATAGTTTAATCGATATAGAGATTCCAAATAGCTTTAATATCTTAAAAAATTTCGAAGTCTTCGAGGGAATCTTTTGGCATCTTTACCAATTTAACCTCAATGAATCAGTAGATATAAGTAGTTATACATATCAAATTAGATTTAAAGGAAGTAATTATAAAACTCAGGTTTGGTTGAACGGGGTGCTATTAGGTGAACATAATGGTGGGTTTACACCTTTTTATATCAATATTAGTGAAAATCTTATGCAGAAAGATAATTTTCTAGTAGTAAGGCTTGATAATATTCGGAAAAGAGATAGGATTCCAGCAATTTTTTTTGATTGGTTTAATTGGGGTGGAATTTATCGCGATGTTGATTTATTAATATTAAATAAGAATCGAATAAAGGATATTGTAATAAAAACAACATTAGATACATTAAATGTATGTAATCTTAAAATTACCTATAAAATAATTGGTTCTCTTTCATTCACATGGCAAATATTAGATTCAAATCATTCAAATACTTTATATGAAGGTGAGATCTTCGAATATTCTGGAGTAGGTGATATTACTTTAGAAATGAATAATCCTAAACTATGGTCACCAGATAACCCTCATTTATATTGTCTCAAAATAATTGATACAACTATAAAAGCCAAGGAAATTATTCTATATGAATGCTACTTTGGAGTAAGGCAAGTTGAAGTTATAGGGACTAATATTTTATTAAATAAAAGAAAGATCAGATTAAAAGGAGTTAGTCTTCATGAGGAATATATGCCATTTGGACGTACAATTCCGTATGAAAAAAGACTAGAGGATATTAAAACAATTAAGTCATTAGGATTTAATGCATTGAGAACTGCTCACTATTCTCATGACGAAGATCTCTTAGAAATTGCTGATAAAATTGGAATCTTAATCCTTGAAGAAATTCCAGTTTATTGGAATTGTAATTTTAAAAGTAATGAAGTGTTTAAAGTAGCTGCAAGAATATTACGTGAATTAATAAAGAGGGATATTAATCATCCTTCTGTTATTTGGTGGAGTGTAGGTAATGAAATTCCTATTCATAGACGGGAGTGTTCAAGATTTATAAAAAGGTTAATGATGTTGGCTAGAACCTATGATGACACTAGATTAATTACATACGTCTCACGAAAATTGATAACTGATTTGACCAGAAGACATGCTGACGTCGCCACGATTAATACATATTTTGGATGGTATTTTGGACATGAAAGAATGTTAAGTCTTTTTTTAGATATTATGAGTGCACCCCTTTTTACCAAACCTTGGATTTTTACGGAATTTGGGGCTGGAGCAAAATATGGATTTCATGATGATTGGAAGAATCAAACTAAATTTACTGAAGAAAGACAACTTCAATTACTTGATTATACAATAAGAACAATAAATGCAAAAGAATATTTTGCTGGCTGGTTCATTTGGATATTCAGAGACTTTCGTTCCCTTATGAAAAGTGGTCGTTATCAACAGGGATTTAATAGAAAAGGAATTGTAAGTGAAAAATCATATGAAAAAAAATTAATATTTTATAGAATACCAAAATTAATTGAAAATCAAAGAAAAGCATTAAACACTAAAAGATTGGGGATGATTCTCTGGATAATCTTTTTCTCTTTTTCATACTTAATTCTTACTCATTTAATCACTATTTTATCAGATTTATATGGAAAAATTGGCTTTAAGAAAGGAGCTACTTCATATTATTACTCAAATGAAAAATAATTTTCCCTAAAACCTTTTTTCTTAAAACTATGTGCTTTTTATATTTTAATCTTAATAAGATGATATGGCAATACCGGAGAACTCTTCATTAATTTCAAAAATAAAAAGATCTTCAGAAATATTAAGTATCCATAATCTGCTTATTTTCAACAGGTCAGGAATCTGTATTTACGGAATAAGTTTTACGGACTTATTTAGACTAGAACAAGAGCAATTAATTTCTTCCTACTTTACAGCGCTCATGTCCTTTACAAATGAGTTAATAGGAGATAAAATAAAAACAATAGAAATGGGAGGCGGTGTTAAACTCACTATTTTTGAAAAGGGAAACTTAATTTATGGTCTCTTATGCGATACAGATGAAAATTTAATTATGCTTGAAAAAATGATTTTAAAGTTGCATATAAAGTTTATCAGGTATGTAAAAAAAAAACACATAAAAACAGACTTGGAATACATATATGATGATGATTTGGATTATCTGGTAAAGGAAATTATAAAAGGCATCTCTAGCAAAGAATATGATTTAGAAAAAGAAGAAAATGTAATAAAATATCTAAAAAGTATTAAACCAAATGATCAACTTAATGACATAATCTTTTTAACAGATGGGGGCAAGATTCTCTATTCATCTGCGAGGAACAAAACTTCGCTAAGAAAAATATTGAAGGAGATAGATTTCAGAATTAAAATCTGCAATAATTCTATTTTAAAACTTTTTTATACTTCTAAGGACAATGAACTTATCTTTTCTGAATATTTTAACGAAAAATATTTGATAGTATTAGTCTTCGACTCAAAGACTAAATTTGGAGTGGCTGAGTTTTACTTAAATAAAATTGTAAGTAAGATTACAGAATTTCTAAAGGAATAAGTTACTTTAATGATATTAAAAATAATGATATTAAAAAAAATTAATGATATTAAAAAAAATTAATAATTATTCATGAAGTTTTAATTACGTTTTTCTTAGTCTCTTTATCAAATAAATGAATCTTATTATCGTCAAGAATGAGATAAATTTCATTACCAACCTTTAAATTTTCAATACTCTTTGCAAGAGCGATTACTGCGTGACCACCTGCATTAAGATGTATTTCCACTTCTCTCCCCATTGGTTCAATAATATCAATTATTGCTTTAATTGAATTATCAACTTTTTCACTTGATATTAAAATATCTTCAGGTCGAATACCTAAAACCATTTTATTAATGTTCATTTGTTTAATTTTTTCAAATCTATTTGGTAATTTATATTCTGTAAAACCAAGATCTATATACATATTTCCACTTTTTCCCGTAAATATACCATCTAACATGTTCATTGGAGGACTTCCGATAAATCCTGCTACAAATAGATTTTCTGGAAAGTTATATATATCATTTGGTTTACCTACTTGTTCTAAAACTCCTTCATTTAGAATAGCAATTGTATCACCTATAGACATTGCTTCTATTTGGTCATGTGTAACATATATAATTGTAGTTCCTAATTTTTTATGTAATTTCTTAAGTTCAGCTCTTGCAAAAACTCTCAATTTAGCATCAAGATTAGAAAGAGGTTCATCCATTAAGAATGCAGCGGGCTCCCTAACAATTGCCCTTGCTAATGCTACTCTTTGTCGCTGACCGCCACTAAGTTGTCTCGGTTTTCTCTCTAAAAGCCCTTCTATATCAAGGCTTTTCGCAGTTTCATGCACCCTCTTTTCAATTTCATCCTTTCTCCAATTACTAATTTGTAATGGGAACGCTATATTTTTAAAAACAGTCATGTGAGGATAAATCGCATAATCTTGAAACACCATTGCTATATTTCTATTTTGAGGTCTTTCGCTTAATCTTTTCTCACAATGAGTCATCAATTTCTTATCAAACCATATTTCTCCTTCATCTGGTTTAATTAACCCGGCAATACATAAAAGAGTCGTTGTTTTTCCACATCCAGATGGTCCAAGTAAAATAAATAATTCACCATCTTTTATATCTAAGTTTATGTTATTTACCGCGTAAGTATTTCCATATTTTTTTACTAAATTTTTTATTTTTATATCTGTCATTTTAAAAAATCTCTAACCTTTTAAAGCTCCTGTCATTAATCCTTGCATTAAATATTTACCTAATAAAATAAAAATAATTATAATAGGTAATGAGTATAAAAAGGAACCAGCCATTGTCGTATTCCATGCCGTTTCAACACCTCCTGCCATATTTGAAAGGGCAAATGAAGCTGGTTCAAAATTTCCTCCTGTAAGTATCAAGGCAAAAAGATAGTCGTTCCAAATACTGGTAAATTGAAACACTGCCGCAACAACAAAAGGTAACGGGGATAATGGTAATATAAGCCGCCTATATATTGTCATTACTCCGGCTCCATCTGTTTTAGCAGCATTTATTAGACTTTCTGGTATTGATTCGTAATAGCTCCTAAAGAGAAGAGTAGTCATAGGAATTCCATAAATTGTATGGACTAGCACCATAGCCCATAATGAATCATATATTCCTAAATTTGTTATTGTCATAAAAAGAGGAATTATAATTGATTGATATGGCAGAAAAATTCCAATAGTAAGAAAAAGAAAAACTGCATTAGAACCCCTGAATTTCAATTTAGTTAATACAAAACCACATATAGAACCTAATAAACAAGAACATATGGTTGCCATAGAAGTAAAAAGAATTGAATTAATTAAAGGTCTTTGTAATTCTTCCCAAGCACTAATAAAAGGGTCTAGGGTCGGATTTAATGGTGGTTGGAGTGGACTTGTGATTGATAAATCTGCTTGAGTCTTAAATGCAGCCATAATACCTGACCATAGAGGTAATAACATTATAAAAGCAATAGCTATTAGAATAATATATAGTATTGTACGTTTTACTATTCGTTTTATTTTAGGTGTTATTAATACTCGACTGATATGGCTATCTGTATATTTTATATCTTGTATTATCTCTAAATTTTCTTTTTGGGAATTCAAATATCATCTCCTCTTCCTATAAGTTATATAAAGATAAGGAATTACAATTATCATCACTATGAATAATAATGTTGTAGCTATTGCAGAGCTATAAGCAAACATATTAGCTTTAAAGGCTACTTTATATATAGTAATTGGCAAAATAGTAGTTGCCCAACCAGGACCCCCTTCATCAGTTAATATCCAAATGAAATCAAATGCTTTTAGTACAAATATCATAAGAATTACAAAAGCTGAAAAAGTTGAAGTCTTAATTTGAGGTATAACAATACGAGTATATAGTTTAAATCCCGACGCACCATCTACTTGGGCAGCCATAACATGCGATACTGGGATGGATCTCATTGCAGCTAGAAAAATTAACATTATATAACCAGAAAATTGCCATACTAAAGCAATAGAAACACTAATGAGCGCTATATTTGGATCACTTATCCATTTTACATCTAAAAATCCAAGACCAAAGATTTCAAGTATATTATTAAGAACTCCATCTTGAACAAACATCCATTGCCATAGATAAGCAGTAACTACGAATGAAAGTGCAAATGGTAGTAAATATATGCTCCTAAAAACCCCCTCTTTCCTGATCTTTTGATCTAAAAGTATTGCTAGAAAAAGTCCTATGATTAGACTAGTAGGTATAAAAAGAAGCATAAATAAAAAATTGTTAACTAAAGATGTCCAAAATACAGGATCATTGAACATTGCCATATAATTTTCTAATCCCACAAAATTACTAGATTGGGTTAAACCCTCCCAATCAGTCATTGAGACAATCACATTCCATATAATAAAATAATATATAAAATATGCTACAAGTATAATACAAGTAAAGAAAATTAATCGAATAATTAGTTTATCTCTGGAAAATATTTCCTTTAATATTCGTATTGATCTTTTTCTCTTTTCTTTCAATAAAGCACCTTGAATTATTCTTTAATTATATTTAATAAATATTTTAAATAAAAAAAAAAGTGATTTATTTTTATAAAATTTCTCCAAATCTAAACTCCATCTAAATCCCATACTCTTGTAAAGGAAGTACTGTGTGTAACTGCTAGAGCAGCAATAGCAGCAGCGGTTGTGCTGACATCAGCTGAACCTGCGGTAAGAGCTCCAATTAAAGGGCCCAATCCATCATTAAAACCTTCAGGTGCGCCACTTCCATGAACTACACTTGGAAACATATATGTTGCCGAAGTAAAATCACCAATAGCAGCTTGTTGATAAGCTCCATATTCAGCTAGATTTGCATCAGTTCGAGCGGCTATTGATCCTTTAAGAGGATTGAAGGCATCTTGTCCATCTTTTGAAGACACAACTCCTAACCACCTATCTACTTGGGTTGGATGATCAATATTTTTTGGTTTTTCGAAACAATCAACGACAAGACCATACATATTATCCGTTCCTGGAACTGGGATCGTACCGTATTCAACATTATAACCATATCCTGCATGTAAAAATTCTCCATTTGCCCAATCTCCCATAATAGCAAATGCAGCAGTTGGTGTTCCAATTAGTTTTGCTATTGCACTATCCCAATTTAGAACAGCCCAATCTGTATTTATATAATTTGTAAGGTTATCATAAATTTCCAGTGCTTCTACCAATTCAGGATAATGTGTAGCCGTCCCACTATCAATATCACCATTTATCCAATCCTCATAAACATCAATACCTACACTAGCAAGAATTTGTTCAAAAGCATGCGCAGCTGTCCATTGTGCACCCATAGCAACTGGTTCTGTTATAGTATAATTTGGATTAGCTATTATTGCATCACATGCAGCCCAAAAGGCTGGCCAAGTGGTAAGTGTAGCTGGGTCTATTCCAGTATCAGTAAGTACCTCATAATTAAACCATACTACATTACTTCTGTGGATGTTGACAGGTACAGAATAATAATGACCATCTGGCCCTTTATTTATATCTTCTATAACATCAGGAATAACGTCTTTTAATTCTTGTGTCCATATATGATCTATGTTATCCAATAAACCAGCTTCATAGAAGATTTTCCATTCATAACCAGCATGAATTTGAAATGTGTCTGGAGGTTGTCCTGCGAGCATTAATGTTTTAATTTTTACTCTCATTGCATATCCAGCTCCACCTGCGATGGAGAGTGATTGAACTACAGTATCAGGATATAATCCTTCATATACACCGATAAGTGCCTCAATTGCATCAGCTTCCCCTCCTGATGTCCACCAATGATATATTTCAATTGTATCTTCTGGAGCTGGAGGAGCTAATACAACATACATTACACCACCAACGATTCCTCCTGTAGCTGCTATAGCGATAATTAATAAAAGAGCAGTTTTCTGTCTTGGTTCCACTTTATTAACCTTTTTTCATTTAATTTTCTTATCCATTTTGACAATAATGGACATGAAATAGTTGTATAAAAGTTGTATATAAGCTTTGTGATTGTGAATTTGTAATAGCTAAATCTTTAAAATTGCTAATTTGGTTAAAGAAATACTATAAAAATAAGTTATTTTTTATTTCTTTTTTCCGCAAAATCACCATTATTCACTAGATGTTTAGTTAATTTCCATAAATTTATGAATTATAAAAAAGAAATTAAAATTATATGTGTTCTAAACTTAAAATAACTTCAAAAAAAGATTAATAGATAGAAAATGACAAAATCAGAAGAAGGCTTAAAAAACGCTTTTGCGGGAGAATCTCAAGCTAATAGGAAATATTTAGCCTATGCTAAGAAAGCAGAAAAGGATGGATTTCCTGGAGTAGCCCTACTGTTTAGAGCCGCTGCAGCTGCCGAAACTGTTCATGCTCATAATCACTTAAGAGCTTTGGGAGGGATTAAATCTACTATTGAAAATTTAAAAGAAGCGATTATTGGAGAATTTTATGAGTTCACAAAAATGTATCCTGAATTTATTGAAAATGCTAAGAGTGAAGGAATAAAAGATGCTGAGAGAACTTTTAATTATGCTAATGAAGTAGAAAAAATACACCATAAATTATATGAGAAAGCATTGAAATTAGTTGAAGAAGGAAATGATTTAGACGTCAAAGAGATGTATATATGTTCAGTATGTGGCTATACGCACGAAGGAACTCCTCCTGATAACTGTCCCGTTTGTGGCGCTGCCAAAAAAGTTTTTGAGAAAATTGAATAATTTCTTTATTTTTTTTATTTTAAATCTTCCAAGGGATATAGCCTGAATGAACTCTTAATAGATAATTGTCAATAGAAATACCTAGCTCCTTTTCTGCTCTTCTCAAGGCTCCAAGATTTCCTCCATGTATGTAATATTTAATTAATAGTTCTGATATAGTCTCATCTCCTAAAGAAAAGATTGTTTGCATTCTTGCTTTCTTAACAATTTCTTTTGGTTTTTGAAATTTTAATTTAATCGCTGGTATTTTTTTCAATATTTTTTCTAACATTTGGAACTTAGATATTAAGAGTTTTAGATTGCTACTTAAATAGAAATTAATTTTGCTTTCATATGGTGTATTAAATTTGGGTACAAATGGGTTGATATTTACTTTTAGTGAATTAGTCTCAAAACCAATATCAGAGATCTGATTTAATAGATTAATAATTTCCTTTATATCTTCGTCTCTCTCATCAGGTAGTCCAATTAAAAAATATAATTTTACATTTTTGATTTTAGATTCTTTTATCTGTTCTAAAACTTCCAATATCTTCTCATTTGAAATTCTTTTCCCTAGGGAATATCGCAATGTTTCAGTACCTGCTTCAGGTGCTATAGTTA
>JBHLKA010000072.1:0-13108 GCA_048887145.1 Candidatus Hodarchaeota archaeon | reverse complement strand
AAATCCTCAAAGTAGGTGGGATCCCATTTGACCATTTGATCAAAGAACATAGTTAAAACTCCCGTATAGCCAAATGCAATCCTTCTGTAATTAAACCAAGCACGTGGTGGAAATCCCATTTTAGTCACTTCAGTGAGCGCCTCCCGTTCCTCGTCATTTAGGCCAGCATACATATCACCACTACCACCTGGTTCTATTGCATCGATAATACCAGGCATTTTATCTTTTAAGATACGCATAGCATGAGCTTGCACCGTAAAATTATTGGGTATTGCTATTGGTGTTGCGTGAATAAATGGTACCGCACCATCCCAAACACCCTCCGTGTTTTCCACACAGGCAATCGTTTTAAACGCGCCACCGCTACCGCCATAAACATAACCATAAGGGCGATGGGGACCATACATTTCGGAAGCCAAAACGCGCGAATACTTAGCCACTGCCGCACTGGCTCGATAAGCAGTGATGGTTGGGTCATCACCTACAAACATATTTAGTCTCCCCAGATTTGATTCTACTAGATAAGCTCCACTCTCGACAGCGAAACCTAAAGAATAACTAGGATTAGGATATTCTGGATTCTGAACAGCATTCTCGTTTCCCGATATCGCCATAAGATACTGAAAGAAGCGCCCATCATATTGTTCCTTTGGGGGGAAGTAGATTGAGAATCGGGCATCGGTGCCTTTAAAACCACCATGTACATATCGATGTCGTACGGGTTCATCCCGCCATTCATCAATATCTATATATGGCTCGGTGAAAAGAGGATCGTTTAATTCAGTAGACTTATCTGCCATTATAATAATACACCTTCTTTTTTAAGTTAAAATTCTTATTTTTTTTTTATTTTGAAATGTGTTTGATATTTATTTTTAAATCTATTTTAATATACCGTAAATCTAATAAATAAAGAATTTTTATTTATTTAATAATCTTAAGCTTGAAAATTCAAGTGATCAAATTCTATTAATACTTATACAGTAAAATGAAGCAATTAAAAAAGATTGTTCTGAAAGTACCTTTAGATTCACAGTCTAGAAAATTTTTTGATCTTTTGGAAAAATATGAATTACTTCAAATACATCGTCAAGACGATGATCAAATCTTTGCAACACAGAAGGTAAAATTCAAGGATCCTAAAATGCATCCAAAAATGTTGGAAGGTAAACATTATGGGATGCCATATATAGAAGTGATAAATGAGGATAGAGGGAAGAATGAATACATTTTTTTTTCTAAGCATAACATGGTTAAGGAAACGAAAGAATTTCTTGATAAACTAGATTTGATTATCGATCCTCCAATTATTCTGGATAAAGATCGTCTTTTAGTAAGCGTTATAACGGATAGCAAAAGAATTGACGAATTAGTCGGATCTTTAAATTTCTTTTATAATACTAAATTGGAGATTCTAAGCATATCTGACATCCAACCTAATTATGAAAATCTTTTTTTAAAGTTAACAGATCGTCAGAAAGAGATTGTATATTATGCTATTCAGCAAGGATATTTTGAAATACCTCGTAAAATCAATTCAAAGAAAATCGCTAATCATTTTAAAATTTCTCGGAGTGCATTATATGAACATTTACGAAAAATAGAAAGAATAATTTATCATACAATTTTTAGTTAAAAATTATCATATAATAACAGATTCGAATACTAATATATACTTTTCTACTCTTAAGAAGGCAAGACTCACTAAAATATTGGTAATTATTATTTCTTATCTAAATTTTCCTTTACTCTATACTCCACAATCTTTCTCACTAGATCGAAGGGTATCGGCTTATCTATGGGAAATTTAACGGAACCTTTTGCTACATCATATGGAGACAATTCGCTTTTAAACGCTTCAATCCCCGATGGTGTGGGATAAAATCCAATGTGGTTTTTATATGCTGCAAAATGCACCAGGTTACCATTTAACTTGAATGTGGGTATCTGATAACTGATGGTTTCTTCAGCCATAGGGGCTAATTCGCTAATAATTTGTCTTAACTTCTCTAAAATATCTTGAACTTTTTCTGGAAATGAACCAATATAATCATTAATGCTTTTAAATTTTTTTTTAGATTTACTCATACTGTTATCTTCATTTTTTTTATTTTTCACTTATAGAATTTAAAGGCCTTTATCCTTCCAATTAGGTTTCCTCTTTTGAAGGAATGCCTTAGCTCCTTCAGTATGTTTATCTCTGCGAACAAACATAGATAAAATCCCCTCGGTTTCGATAAAAGTCCTTTCTTCAACAGTTCGTCCTACAGATCTGACCACGGTTTCTTTATCTGTTCGAATTGCACCTTGTGGCAATTTACATATAGATAAAGCTAATTCCTTAGCCCTCTCCATAAGTTTATTCTGAGGAACGACTTCATTTACCAAACCAATGCGAAAGGCTTCTTGAGCATCAATAACTCTCCCGGTGATAATGAGTTCCATTGCTCGTGAATATCCAACCACAAGTGGTAATCTTACACATAAACCATCACCTGCTACAATATTCCATCTCCTTTCCGTGGCTCCAAATTTAGCGTTTTCAGAAGCAATACGAATGTCTGCCAGAAGACAATTTTCAAGACCAGCTGCATATGCATAACCATTTATTGCTCCAATAATTGGTTTAAATATATCAAATTTTTTAGTATAACCACAAAATCCTTCAACATTATGAACATTTACGCGAAAATCGTCATAATTCTCAACTCCTTCAATAGCAGCAGCATCATTAAGATCCCAACCAGCAGAAAAAGCCTTATCACCAGCACCAGTAAATATAGCTACTAAAGCGTCATCATCATCCCGAAAACCCTTCCATGCATCTTGCAGTTCCAAATTAGTTTCATTATTAATACAATTTCGGACTTCGGGGCGATTTATGGTAATCGTTACTACATTTTCTTCTTTTTCATACAGAATATTTTTATAATCCATATTAGTCACTTCAAACCTAAGAACTATCTTTTATAACTACAAGTTATAGGCTTAAATCTTTTCTAATATATTAACATTATTAGCTTCACTTTAAAACATAGGTAATTAGCAAAAATAAAAAGAAAGAAAAAAACTTTTAAAAAAAATAATTTAACATATCTTTATCTATTGTTTTTGATAACTTTCCCACTTCTCTTCAAGATTAGAATCTTGTAAAGTATCCATAATGTATTTCGCAAATTGTTCTCCAGTTGTTCCAGTTTCTCTTCCAGTTACTTTAAACTTTTTTTCATAAATTGCACATATATCTAAAGCCATTTCAAGTTTTTTAGCTTTTTCTACAAATCCTATATGGTTTAAAAGCATGGCAGATGCTTTTATGATACTTGTTGGGTCAGCGTATTTAGTTCTTCCAGTTTCGACCATTCGTGGAGCAGTACCATGAATTGCTTCAAACATAGCATAGCTTTTTCCTATATTCGCGCTACCTGCTGTACCAACTGAACCTTGAATCTGGGCAGCTTCATCGGTTATAATATCTCCGTATAAGTTTGGAGCAACAATTACTTTGAAATCCTTCTGACGTTCTGGGTCTATTAACTTTGCTGCCATAATGTCTATATACCAATCATCAAATTTGATTTCAGGATATTCTTCTTTCGCAAGTTGTTTTGCCATATTTAAATACATTCCATCAGTTGTTTTTACTACATTTGCTTTTGTCACTAATGAAACCCTATTTACGCCAGTTTTTTTAGCATGCTCGAAAGCTAATCGTAAAATACGATCTGTGCCTTGTAGTGTATGCACACAGAAATCAAAGGCTAAATCATCTGTCACCTTAATTCCTTTTGAGCCTAGGACATAAGCTCCTTCAGTGTTTTCTCTGAAAAATATCCAATCAATTCCTTGCTCAGGAACTTTTACTGGACGTACATTAGCAAATAAATCTAATTCTCTTCGCATTGAAACATTAGCACTTTCTAGGTTTGGCCATTTACCCGAAGCTAAATCGGCTGATGAAGGAGTATGCGTAGGTCCCTTAAGAATTACATTACAACTCTTTAATTGACTTAATACGTTATCAGGAATAGCCTTCATTACTTTTGCTCTGTTCTCAATAGTTAATCCTTCAATATCTTTAAATAAAACCTTTCCATTCTGAATTTCATCTTTTAAAAGAAATTTTAGAATTGCTTCAGCATGTCTAGTAATTTCTGGTCCTATACCATCTCCACCTGCTACCCCAATAATAATTGGCTTTAATGTAGAATAATCAATCCAGTCTGCACCCTTTTTCATTTCCTCAATCCGTTTCAATTGTGCTTTTACAAGCGTTTCAAAATGTTCTTTTGCTTTTTCAACTACATTTTCCATTTTTTATTTCCTCTATTTTTTTTCATTTTTGTTAAATCTGAATTTCTTTTTTAAATTATTAGCATTTCTTAAAATTTATCATTTTTATAAGGTTTAAAAAAAATTTTAAGTTAATCTTATAGATATTTCATTTAAAATTATATCTTAGCTTCCAAAAAGAATTTCATCCCAAGGTTGACGATACAATCCTGCACGTTGTCTTTTTTGATCAAAAACATGTCCCATCATCCCAATTGATCGTCCAAGCACAAATAAGCCATTTAATGCTTCACTGTAAATAACATCTTCGATTTCTTCTTGAGTAAAGTCTAGATTTTCTAATAAATCTAAAAATGTAATCCCTATACATCCATCGACATTTAATATCAGATTATTCCTTTTGGAAGTTGTTAATTTCTCAACTTCAAGAGCAAAATCTAAGTGTGGATGCTTTTTGAAGTTGTTAAATACAAACTCCTTAAGTAATTGAACTCTTACGTCTGGATTTTGAACCGATTTAATTCGATGCCCTATTCCTGGAATATTAATTTTTACAACATCCTTCATGTATTTAACGAATTCTGGTGGTGTCATTCTGTTTTGTAAAGCTTCTCGCACATATTTTGCTGCATCTGATATTGCACCTCCAAATCTTGGACCAATGGTTAAAATCCCACTAGCTAAAGCTGACATAAGATCTTTCCCCGCACGTGCAGTAATAATTGCATTATGTGCTCCTGATACCGCTGGACCGTGATCTGCCGTTAACTTGATCACTATTTCAATAAATTGTTGAGCAAATTCTGGTAACTCTCGCTTAAACCATAAGAGTCCAATGACAAATCCAATTGATCGATTTTCTCTAATTATTTCATCAAGCCCTACTCCTGCGAAGGTAGGAACATCCCCTCGATCATCACTAATAGTTACAATAACATCAGAAGGTCTTCTAACTAATCCTAATCTCATAGCTTCATTGAAATCAATAGGAATTTTTGGAGGTTCCTCTTCTTTAGTAGGCTTTATTTTTCCTTCTTGTACTAATTTTTCGTAAACCATTTTAATCAGTTTATCAAAATCTTCATAAGATTCAGGAACAAAAGCTCCTGCTTCCTTAAGCGCTTGATTTTTAGCTTCTGCAGTCTCTTTTGAAGTACCCGCCATAGCACCAGCATGTCCAAATTGTAAACCTTGAGGTAAAATCTTAGCTGCTGTTCCAGTAACCCATATAACGAGTGGTTTAGTAACTTTAGCATTTCTTAAGGCATCTACTATCTCATATTCTTCTGTCCCACCAATCTCTCCTAGACAAACTAACATTTTAATATTTGGATTTCCTTCATAACGTAAAAGATGGTCAATTAATCTCGAACCAGGATAACGATCTCCTCCAATTGCTATAGATTCATAAACTCCATCTGTAGTTTGTGAGATCATAAAATTCATTTCATTACTTAACCCACCTGATTTAGAAACAAAACCTACTGAACCAGGGCGGTATAGCTTTGAAAGAATGATATTTTCGAGTGTTCCCGCTGTATTAGCGATTTTAAAGGCCCCGGCTTTTATTCCACCTACAGTTGCGGGACCTATGATGATTTTGTTTTTCTTATTAGCGGTTTTAATCAAAAGTCTACTTTGTCTTTCTGGAACACCTTCTGCAATAATAACAACTACTCGAATTGTATCTGTTTCAAGTGCTTCTTTACTTGTATCATAAGCAGATCTAAATGATGCAAAATTTATCATTACATCCGCATTAGGATGCTTTTTAATTGCTAATTCAAGTGTTTTATAAACTGGTATGACAATTTCTTTACTTCCC
This sequence comes from Candidatus Hodarchaeota archaeon, assembly GCA_048887145.1. Lineage (GTDB taxonomy): Archaea > Asgardarchaeota > Lokiarchaeia > Sigyniarchaeales > SOKP01 > SOKP01. Next base: position 6,990 of record JBHLKA010000072.1, on the reverse strand, counting down.
CAAAAAACTTTATGATATGCAATTGCACCTTCTTGAGTAGGTCTAATCAAAGCAGCAACTGAAGGTTTTTTACGTCTACAAACATAATCAAAATCAAGCATTCTTTGAACCGGATTTGCTTGGAATCCATATATTATTGCCTGTGTATCTTCATTAAATAATTCATAACTTTCCATTTATAATTCACCCTTCATTTTTTCAATCATTCTTGCAACTGGACGTGTCATACTACTATAACGATCATAAATTTCAATAGGAATACCTGTCTCTTCTCCAACTTGTCTCATTAGCTCTAAACCCTGTTTTTCATTCGGGCCACCCCTACGAACTAATATTTTAACATTTGCTTTTTTTAATTTCTCGACTGATTTTTTAATTGCACTGACTATGCCTGCAAAAGTTGCTTTTACATCAGTAAAATTCGCAATTCCACCACCTATAATTAAAAATTTTTCTTTTCCTTTAGGATCAGGATTTTCTGTTATGAGATCTATTAATGTTTGGGCGTATATTTCTGTATGCTCTTGACTAGGATTTCCACTGTATTCACCATAGTTACCTAGTTGTTCTGAAAAGCCAAGATCAGCAATAGTATCTGTATATATAACTGATGCTCCTCCTCCTGCTACCATTGTCCACACATTCCCTTCTCGATTTAGGATAGTTAACTTAAGAGAAGCTCCTGTCTTTTCATCAAGTTCCTTTATTTTAGTTTCTTCTAAACTCATTATCTGTCCAAATCCTGCCGGAAATTCAATAGGTTTATCTGGATTTCCCCAAGTATTTAGATGAAGGAAAGCAGCAGTATCATCTAATCTTGCTTTTACATCTAAAGGTACAATTTTTTTGTCTTTAGTAATAGCAAAAGGATTAATCTCAAGAAAAGTAAAATCTTGATCCACATACACTTGAAATAAACCTTTAATGAATGGTATTAGAATATCTTCTAGTTCGCCCAAGTTTGGTAATTTACTTTTTAAATCAAAAGAAGTTATGTCTGTACCAAGAGGGACGGGTATGTGTGACACCTTATTCCAATTCTCTTCAATAAAGATTCCTCCTTCAAAACTAAAATGAATTATATCATTTTCTCTATCAGATGTTATTGAGACATAGTATTCCTTTTCGTGAGGTACAAAAGGTTCTATTAGTAGTCTTTTTAATTCCCCTCTAACATTCCCAATTTCACACACTCTACCCAAATTACTATAACAAAAATCTTTCATTTCATCGCAATTTGCGTCTAATAAAATGAGATTAGCTTTTCCTCTTTTTCCGAAAAGTTGATCAGGTTTAACAACAACTTTTTCTGATTGAATCCAAGGATTTTCAGATATAGCTTTCTCTAAGTCTGTATCACAGTCTATAACCACTAATTTGTTATGATAATTGAACTCTGGATAATATTTTGGTAATTGAGTTGCTAAAAGTTTTTTAGCATCATATTCATAAATATTTTTTTGCGCCAATTCTCTTTTTCTCCACTTTATTACATATAATGATTGCTATTATGTTTAAAATTGGCTTTTATAAAAATTTTCCCTACAGAAATTATATGGGAACATTTTCCCTCTTTTTTCTATAGATCGATAAATTCATTAAGAATATTTGAAAATTGAAAAGCTAGATTGCCCAAAATACTTAAAATGATCGAATTTATTTTTTCTTCTTTATATGATTTAATAAATCTTCTAAATTACCTACTATTTTTGGTTTATCATTCCAGAGATTACTTTGCTCTTCTGGATCTTTATTTAAATCATAGAGTTGTCCCTTTGGTTCTCCTTTTCTAGGAATAATTTTAGCTGGTAAAGTAAATCCACCTGAACCTCGTCCCTTAATTAATTTCCAATTTTCATGGCGTATAGAAAATGTTCCCCACATAGAATGATGAATAATTGAATCGCGAATTTGTTTCACCTGTTGTTTCCCTAATAAAGCGGGAAGCATGTTAAAACTATCTTCAGCAACTCCATCCGTAATGGGTAAATCTAATAAAGCCGCAAGAGTAGCAAAGAGGTCAACTAAACATAAAGGTTCTTTCGAGACTATATTTGGTTTAATATGATTAGGCCATCTTGCAATTAAAGGTTCACGATGGCCACCTTCCCAAATATCTCCCTTTTGACCTCTCCAAGAACCATTTGAATTATGACCATAATCTTCACCGTTGAAACAAGTAGCTCGAGCTCCATTATCACTAGTGATCATGATTAGGGTATTTTCAATTAATCCCAAGTTTTCGAGCTCGTCATTAATTTGTCCAACTACCCAATCAACTAAAATTACCATGTCTCCTCGATCACCAGCTTGGCTCTTGCCCTTTATAAATTCTGGTTGTACATCGCATGGACGATGAGGAGCCGACGTACATAAATATATAAACAGTGGGTGAGCACTTTCACTTTTAACATGTTCTTGAATAAATTGAATTGCTTTTTCAGTAAATTTTACATCAACTTTATCATCACGCCAACCTGGAACCATTAACCCCTCACTTTGTTGTTGATATAAAGGTTCTTTTGGAAGAGAGGGTATTCCTATAGTATGTTCATTTTCAATAAAACAATAGGGAGGCATATCAAGTGATCCAGATATTCCGAAAAAATAATCAAAACCGAGAGATGTAGGGCCTCCTTTTATAGGTTTTGAAAAATCGATATCTGGGTTTCTTGTATGAGGATTTTTAAGAGGTTCATAATTTCGGGTTGGCCATTTAAGTCCTACATGCCATTTTCCAATTGCGGCTGTGTGGTATCCTCTTTTTTTCAATAATGTAGCTATTGTTGGTCGTTCTGGTTCAATAAGTGGAAAACTATATCCCCATAGGACACTTCGCTTTAATTTAGTACGCCAGCAATAACGACCAGTGAGAATTGAATATCTACTGGGACTACAAACAGCAGAAGATGAATGAGCATCTGTAAAACGAATACCTTCAGATGCAATTTTATCCATATTAGGTGTAGGAATCTTTTCAGAGCCATAACAACCCAAATCTCCATAACCCATATCATCTGCTAATATAAAAATTATATTTGGATAATTTTCTGTATTAGTAGCCATAACTACGATTTAATAAAGAGTTAATGAGTTATCCCACTTAATATTTAAAGGTAAATAATTTTTTGTTTTGAGTTTAAAAAGATTACTTTAATATAGAATTAAATGAAATTAATAATATTGAAAATTACATCTAAAACCTAATTTTGAAGTCATCAGAACAATTTAAATTTAAAGAGAAAACCTTGGGCAAAACAATTTTGTTTTCTATGGGTTATTTTTTTAATACTTATATTATTGTAGCTTTTAATAACTTTGTTTGGACGTATTATGAAGGAGAACTTGGTTTAATAAGTTTAGTATCTCTATGGCCAATCTATATGGCGATTGCGAATGCAATATATACAATTTGGAGTATGATAAGTAATCCTCTTTTAGGTTACTATACGGATCGCCCCTTAAAATCAACAAGAAGGATTGGATTCCATACACCTTGGATCATCATTAGCGGGATACCAACCATTTTTTTATTCTTTTTCCTTTTTACGCCCCCTTCTGTTTCAGGACCAGAAAGTGCATTACCAATTATAATATACTATTTATTAATTGTATGCTTATTTGATATATTCAATTCGCTTTTTCAAACACATTCTTTTGGAGCATTTGCTGCCCATTTTAGGAGTGATACTGCACGTAGAAGAGCGGGTTTTTTCACACAATTATTCACATTTCTGGCGAATTTTTTAGCAATAACAATTTGGTCTCAAATAATTAATCCTGGGAGTCCAACTACGTTTATAATAGCTGCAGTAATAAGTAGTATACTCTTAGGGATTTCTTTAATAATATTTTTTCCTGGTTCAAAAGAATCTGATGAGATAAAAGAAAGGTTTATAATGGGTTATGAAACTGCGGAAAAAATTCCTTTTTTCCAAACTATGAAAATAATGCTCAAACAAAAAAATTTTATGTTGGCTCTTTTTACATACATCTCATTCATGATAGCAATTGGTTTGACGAGTATGAACGCTGTAAACTTCGTAGATGACGTCTTACAGGAAGGACAACACATAAGATCAATAGGGGCAGTTTTAACGCTCATCTCCTCATTATTAACAATGCCAATTTGGGCTCTCCTTGCGAAAAAAATTGGTCATTCTAATACCTATTCAATAGGATTAGTCGCTTTTGGTCTTAGTTTATTATTGAATTTATTTATTACAAACGCATTAGAATTCTATATAATTAGTTCTTTTAATGGTGTAGCAATTGCTATGTACATGATTATGTTATCGCCTGTTTTAGCAGATTGCTATGACGAAATTGCTGTGAAGACTAAAAAACACCATCAAGCTACATTAATAGGAATTAGAAATATTTTTGTTAGATCTACCTTATTAATTCAAAGTTTTATTATAGCAATAACTCATGCCATTACTGTTTATGATCCAAATAGTTTAATCCATAGCAAAGAGGCATTACTCGGACTCCGTTTGCTCCAAGGCCTATTCCCTTTCATTTTTTGTATAACAGCAGCTCTAATATTTTATAAATGGTATGATTTAAAAGGGAAGAAAAAACAGGAAATGATGCAAAATTTACGCGAAATGGGATTATAATTTTATAAATTCAACTCCAAGCTTTTTTTTAAAAAAATAAGATTGATCATTTATAGATCTTAATTAATAATTAAAAATTAATTAATAATTAAAAAAAGTAATGATGTAAATAAAATGAGCAAGGATTTTATTTATTTAAACCCCGATATTGATGAGGAAACTCGTGTTGATGACCTTATAAAAAGACTAAACCTCGATGAAAAAATTCGACTTCTAAGGGGTGATGGTTTTTGGAGAACTAATAAAATTAAACGTCTAAATATACCTGCTTTTGGTATGACTGATGGCCCTCTTGGAATTGCTTGGCATTCTAGTCATAGAGGAAAAAGAACCCGATTTCCTGCCACCATTGGACTAGCAGCAACTTGGAATAAACAATTGGCATATAAAATGGGGGAAGCAATAGGAAAGGAAGCGAAATTGTCTGGAAGACATCAAGTATTAGGACCAGGAGTTAATATAATCCGCTCTCCGTTATGTGGTAGGAATTTCGAGTATTTAAGTGAAGATCCAGTATTATCATCTGATATTGCCGCTGAGGTGGTTAAAGGAATTCAATCTCAGAAAATAGCCTCATGTATAAAACATTACTTGACTAATAATTCAGAAACTAAACGTATGAAAATAAGTACCGAAATTAGTGAGCGAACATTACAAGAAATCTATGTAAAGAATTATAAAAGAATCATTGAAAAATCAGATCCATGGGGCTTGATGGTATGCTATAACAAAATAAATGGTATTTATGGAGCAGAAAATAAATATGTATTACGAGATATTTTACGAGATCAACTTGGATTTACAGGACATGTTGTTACCGATTGGGGTGCAGCACAACGTACATCTAGTACCGCAAGATGCATTAAAGCAGGATTAAGCCTAGAAATGCCCGGAAGCTTTTTTAGTAAAAAGCTTACTCCAAAAAAAGTTCAAAAAGCGTTAAATAATGGAGAAATAAGTGAAGAAGATCTGAATTATGCTATACACCATTTAATCCGCACATTTATTCGAGTAGAATTATTGGAAAAAGTTGAAAAGAAAATTCCAAAAGTATTAAATATCCCAGAGCATCAAAAAATAGCTCAACAAATTGCTGAAGAAGGAATTGTACTTCTTAGAAATGAATTGAAATTCTTACCAATAGATATTGATAAAATAAATAAAATCGCTATATTAGGCCCAAACGCCAAAAAAATCTTTGGAAAACCGTTGCAGGGAGGTAGTTCGGCTGTTGTTCCTCCTAAATTTATTACACCATATGAAGGAATAAAAAACCATATTTTAGGAAAAGTTAAAATTGTAAAGACACCTGAAGAAGCTGACGTAGTATTTTTAATTCTTGGGCTTAATCACGGAGGAAATATACTTTCAACGTTTTTTTCTAAGAAAGAAGGCGATACTGAGGGCAGAGATCGAACCCGATACTCTCTTCCTGATAAACAGATACATTTAATTCACGAAACTCTGAAAAAAAATCCAAACGTTGTAGTTGTACTAGTATTAGGAAGCCCAATAGAGCTTTCAGATTGGTTTGAAAAAGTACCTGCTGTTATCAATGCATGGTATCCTGGGATGTTGGGTGGAAACGCAATAGCACGAATTATTTTTGGTAATATAAATTCTTCTGGTAAATTACCCATTACTTTTCCTAAAAAGTTATTTGATCACCCTGCACATAAATCAAATAAAAGTTTTCCAGGGGATTTAGATAACTTAAAGATCTATTATGATGAGGGCATTTATGTAGGATACCGATTTTTTGATAAATATCAAATAGAACCTCTTTTACCATTTGGATTTGGTCTTTCATACACAGGCTTCGAATTTTCTAATATCCGAATAGATAAATCTCATCTGAAAGGACAAGCAAATTTTGCTGTTTCTCTAGACCTTAAAAATATTGGAAAAGTTCCAGGAGCAGAAGTTGTTCAGATTTATATTGGTGATGATAAATGTTCCGTGGATAGACCACTAAGAGAGCTCCAAGGTTTTGAGAAAGTCTTTTTAGCACCTAATGAGACAAAAACAGTTAAGATCATGTTAGATGAGTCAGCACTTGAGTTTTATTCTGAAGATGAGCATAGGTTTAAAAGAGAAACAGGAAGTTTTACAATTTGGGCGGGAAACTCCTCAAGATTTCTTCCCTTATCCATTAAGATTGATTATTCTAGTTAATACTTTAATTTTTATAATTTCTTAGGGATATAAAAGCTAGATTTATTAAAGTTACTAATATTTTTTACTAATATTTTTTAAAATATGAGGGAAATTTAAAAGTGTCTGGATATATAGGTAAGAAAATTAGATTAGAAAGAATAATTAATAGAGAAACAAATAGGACTATTATTATTCCAATGGATCATGGATT
>JBHLKA010000071.1:0-13176 GCA_048887145.1 Candidatus Hodarchaeota archaeon | reverse complement strand
TGGGAGCATATATGATTTCCATCGATAGAGTTATTGAAGCTATGAAATTGAGAGGTTGGATTTAATACTTCAAGAATCCACAAATAACTTCTTTTTATGTCTCTTTTTAAAGATTTTGAGAATATTATTGTTTGAATTAAGTATCCTTGAATGATTTTGTTAAAAAAAATTTTTATTTTCATTCTGAAAAATTTAAGTAAGATTTTTATTTAAAAAATATGAACATTATATTGCTTAAATTATTTATTGCCATATATTATACGGAAAATAGAAAATTCATCGAACAATCTTCGATAGTTTTAAATATTATAAAATGTATATATAATATTGAAGAAACTACACTTGTATAGAGTATTAAAAAAAATTGAAATGAATTTTATTCAAGTTTCATTTGAAATTAAATTTTAATTAATAAAAGCGAGTTGATAATTATAGTAAAATGTCCTAAATGTGGAGAAGAATACTCACTAGGTAGAAAAATTTATCATAGCTGTGAAGGATATACAATAGAACATGGTGTTATTTTTAATGATGATCGTAAAAATCGTCCTTGGAATTGCTATTCTATTGATGAAACAGATAGGAAAATTTTAAATATATTACAAATGAATGATAAAATCTCATATCGCGAATTATCAGAAAAGTTAAAGCTAGCTGCGAGTACAATTCATAATAGAGTCAAAAAGATGATCGAAGAAGAAATAATAAAACAATTTGGAGCCATAATAGATCCGGAGAAAATTGGCTATAATACTATAGCAATAGTAGGTCTTTCAGTCGATCCTGTAAAAATGAATGATATCGCAGAAAAGATTGCATCTTATGATGAGACGCAACTTGTAGCAATTTCATCAGGAGATCATGATATTATTGCTCAGATCATTGCTAAAGATGAAAAATCACTTTGGAATTTTATTAATATAAAAATCAAGCCATTAAATGGAATAAAACCAAAAATTCACGTATCAAACTTTTTAGATATTTACAAATCGACACAAAAAGTCAAAATTATCTAATAATGCTATCTAATAAGAGTATTTTATGTTTATTTTAACATAAAGAAATCATTAAAAGCAACTTTACTTCCTACTTATTCATCCTCAAAATGCTTTACAATCGTAAACCAGAAATTTACGATTGAGTTAATAATTTTATGGAACTCCTTCATTTCTAATGGTTTAATTACATAACAATTAGCATGGAGATTATACGCTTTTATTAAATCTTCTTTTGCATCAGATACCGTTAATATTACTATAGGAATTCTTTTTAGTTCTTTATCTTGTTTAATAATTTCCAAGACCTCAAAACCGTTCCTTTTTGGTAAATTTAAATCTAAAAGGATTAGATTTGGTTTTCTAGCATTAGAAAACTTACCTTTCTTTTTTAAATAATCAATTGCTTCAACACCATCCCTTACAACGTCTAAATTACTCACAATTTTACTCTCTTGAAGAACTTCTTTCGTAAGCCGAATATCTGCTGCATTATCTTCTATGAGTAATATTTTTGCTCTAATTCTTTTGAATTCATTCACTATTATTCACAATTAATCTTTACTTTTTTCTTGAAAAATTGTAAAGTAAAAAGTTGTTCCACTCCCAATTTTAGATTCTACCCATATTTTTCCACCATAACGTTGCACTATTTTTTTACATATAGGTAATCCTATTCCAGTACCTGGATATTCTTCTTTAGTATGTAGACGGTAAAAAATATTAAAAAGCTTGTTAAAGTATTTAGACTCAATACCTATTCCATTATCCTTTACAGAGAATAACCATTCATTATTTACTTTTCTTGAACTAATATGTATTTTAGGTGGTTCTTCTCTACGGAACTTTATAGCATTACTAAGAAGATTCTGAAATAATTGTATAAACTGAGTTTTATCTACATTTAATATCGGCATTTTATCATAAGTTATAACTGCACCACTTTCTTTTATTGATTCGTGTAAATTAAACATAGCATCCTGTAAAATCATCTCAAGGTTAGTTAATTTAGGAGGTTGAGCGTGTGTTGTGATTCTTGAATATAATAATAAATCTTTTATAAGAGTGTTCATTTTTTTTGCTCCATCTGTAATAAAGTGAATAAATTCTTTACCATCTTTATCGATTTTGTCTTGATATTTATCTTCTAGAAGTTGAGAAAAACTTACAATTGCTCGTAAAGGTTCTTGTAGATCATGAGATGCTACATAAGCAAATTGTTGTAGATCTTCGTTAGAGCGCCTTAAATCCTCCATTATTTCATTAAATTCAATTTCTCTAGTTGAGATTTGTTCAGATAGGAATGATACTACAATTCCAACAACAATTAATGAGATTCCTCTTAAAAAATTATTTAGAGTTTCTATATTAAAAGACCCATAATCTTGAATAATGTGAAAAGCTATTAGTAATACAGCTAAAAAAACTGGAACAATTATGCCTTTCTTTTTCCACCATAGGCATGCCAAAATTGAAGGAAAATAGAAAAAATGTGCAACCAGAATAGAACTCTTGAGAATTAACTCGACAATGTAAACTAATAAACATGAAATGACAATTAAAATTAAAATAGCTAAAAATTTTATGTTTACTTTCTTAAGTTTCAAATCCATTGGAATCATTTCTCTTATTCTATTATTGAGAAAAAATATAGGAAAAATTCTTCATTAATTAGAATATTATCCAATATAAAATAAATATTAGCGAACAAAAATAACATATGCTTTAGTACAAAAAATAAGGTATAAGTTAAAAAATAATTATAATTTGTCTTATACTCTTAAAAGTTTGATAACTAAAATTAATCTCTTTGGATTCTTAATAAAATAATTATTTATATTAAAATGAATATTATTCAGAATAAGGAAAATAAAGTTGGAAAAGATTTTATCTTTTAAAAATATCCTTAGTAAATAATTTTAGGTGAATAAATATAGAGAATAAGAATATTGATATACTATTAATTGAAGATAATTCTGCTGATGTACGACTTATTAAGGAATTATTAAAGAATTCCGCAGAATTTAAATTTAATTTAAAGGCATATCCTAGGCTTTCTGAAAGCCTTAATCATCTTAAAACTAAAAATTATGATATTATTTTATTAGATTTGACTTTACCAGATAGCGATAGAGAATCTACTTTAGAAAGAGTTTTAAACTTCACTGATGCAATGCCTATAATAATTTTAACGGGATTAGATGATAAAGAATTTGCATTACAGTCTCTTCAAAAGGGAGCCCAAGATTATATAGTAAAAAGTGAATTTAATGGACCAAGTTTAACTCGAGCAATCTTATATGCAATTGAACGGCATAGAATTGAAAGTGGAAAAGTAACTGACAAAGTTCTAAAAATACAATTTGATAAAAAAGACAAAGAAATTCTTAATTATTTACAAGAAAATTATAGAATTTCTTATAAAGATTTAAGTAAAAAAGTAAATTTAGCTGCTAGTACTATACATAATCGAGTTCAAAACATGATAAAAGAAGGAATCATAAGAAAGTTTGATACAATCGTAGATCCATTTAAGGTGGGATATGAATCCATAGCCATTCTTGGTCTATCAGTTGATCCAATCAAATTGGAGGAAGTAGCAAAAAAATTAGCCTATTATAACGATATACAATTAGTTGCATCATCAACTGGGGAGTATAATTTATTAGTAAAAATTATTGCTAAAGACGAAAAAAATCTCTGGAGATTTATTAATGATGAAATTAAAACTATAGATGGAATTCAACATCCTATTAATGTATCAAGTTTTATAGATATTTTTAAAATGACTCATAAACTAAAATTTAATATTCAAAAAAATAGGTAAAATTATGACTTTCTAATCTCCTTCTCTTTTTTTCCTATGTTTTATTTTTGCATCCATCCTTTTTTGTTTTTTAATTTGTTTAAAAAAAGAATTTGGCAATGTATTTTGTAAATTATCCGATTTAATTCTACTTGCCCGCATATCAATAAGGTTAAATGAGACTATTCCATTTTTATGTTTAAGAAATAACTCATATTTTGCCGGATATTTATTAGTCTTAACCTTTATTGGTTTTAATATATTTTTGCTTGACATTAAATCTCCAATAGAAAAAATTATGGGAAAATACCTCTTAATTCAATTGCTCTCGCCAATCTTGAAATTGCAATCATATAGGCAGCTGTACGTAAAGTGACATTTTTTTCATTAGATAAACTATAAACGTTATTAAATGCGTTAACAAGAATATGTTTTAGTTCTTGATTAATCCTGTCCAAGTTCCAAAAATAACTATGAATATCTTGAATGTATTCAAAATATGATACACAAACGCCTCCAGCATTAGCAAGTATATCAGGTACTACTATTATCTCTCTTTTTTTCAAAATATTATCCGCTTCTGGAGTAGTTGGTCCATTAGCACCTTCTAATACGATTCTACAATTGATTTTATCAGCATTTAAATGTGTTATTTGGTTTTCTATTGCTGCTGGGATTAAAATATCACATTTAAGTTCGAGTATATCCTCATTAGTGATAAACTTATAATTTTCATTTTGAAAATCTTTTAAATAATTATTTTTATCTCTCCATTCTAATAATTCTTTAACATTTAACCCCCTTTCAGCATATAAACCTCCAGTAATATCCGAGATAGCAATAATGTTACATCCTTTTTCATACAATATATTTGCAATATTTCCCCCCACATTTCCAAATCCTTGAATAACGATATTTTGGGTTTTTAGATCTATATTTAATTTATTACATAAAGCCTCAAGAACAAAAAATAAACCCATCCCAGTGGCAGTTTCTCTCCCAACTGAACCTCCTATTTCTATTGGTTTTCCTGTCACTACTCCAGGAATTGCTCTCCCTTTATGCATAGAATAGGTATCCATAATCCAAGCCATAATTTGAGGATCTGTATTAATGTCTGGAGCGGGGATATCCATATCCGGACCTATGATATTAATAATTTCTGCTGTGTATCTCCGAGTTAACCGTTCTAATTCCCCTTTTGATAAACTTTTGGGCTCAACACATATACCCCCTTTTGCACCTCCAAGAGGTAAGCTTAATAAACTACATTTCCATGTCATCCAGGTCGCTAGAGCTTTAACTTCATCAAGATTAACATTTGGAGCGAATCTAATACCTCCCTTACCAGGTCCCCGAATTGTTGAATGTTGTACTCTATATCCTTCAAAAATCTCCAAATTTCCATTATCCTTCTTAATTGGAATTGAAACAATTAGAGAACGTTCTACTCTTTTGAGATATTTTCTAATATTATTATTTAATCCCATCTCTTCAGCAACGATGTCGATCTGCTTTTTTGCCATTTCAAATGGATTTATTTCTGATTTTACTTTTCCTTTTGCACTCTCAACTAAATCAATTTCACCAGATACATTTACAGATTCTGGATGTAGCAATTTTATATGATCCTTTTTTTTATTTTCTAACATTTTCGAATAAGATTCAGGTTATTTTTTTTTTTATTATAATTAATTAGATTATATCTCTTCATTTTATATATATTATTTAATACTTATAAATATGCCGAATGAAGTTCCATATTCAATATGGATAAGCGAAGGTGGTTCGCTTCAGGAGAATTAGAGCGAATCTCATTCGGCATAATATTTTTATAAATAAAAATGAAAAATATAGAAAATCTAAGAAATTACATAAATACATTTTGAGAAAACAAAAACCTTTAAATAATAATTTGTTATTATATTTAATTATATTTAATGATAATTAATGATAATTAATTAAAGGTTGAGTAACTAAAAATGTCGAAAAGTTGGGAAATTGGAAAAGAAGCACGTGAATTAGATGAAAAACCAATTTCAGAAAGATTGAGAGTAGAACGACAATCTATAAAAAAAATTACTGTTGCCTTATTATTTTATTGTATAATTATGGTGTTATTTTACTTTTTAATATAAGGTTAAATAGATGGAATTAATCTTAATTATTATTTTATTGGCATTTTTATTTGAATCAATGGATTCTATGGCGGGTATGGGTTTTGGAACAGCTTTATCACCTTTATTATTTTTATTTGGTTATAGCCCTCTTCAAGTTGTTCCAGCTATTCTAATTTCAGAAGCAATAACAGGCCTTGTAGATACTATTTTCGATCACGAGTTTAAAAATGTTCATTATTCTTTTCATCCTCTAAATGATGCGACGAGAATTGGACTCATAATGGCTTTTTTTGGATGTTTAGCAATATTTATATCAATTATTCTTGGCTATTTTACTATAAAATTCCCTGATATTATAATTAAAACTTATGTCGCAATTCTCGTCCTCTTCATGGGTATATTAGGAGTTATTAGAATAAAAATAAGGAAAATCAACATGGTGAAAGCGAACCCTAAAATGTTAATTGGATTTTCTGCATTAGCAGGGTTTAACAAAGGGATAGGAGGTGGAGGATACGGACCAATAATTACAATGGGACAAATATTTTCTGGTGTTTATGAAAAAAGCGCAACTGCAATTGTGTCGTTTACTGAATCAATTGTCTCATTTGTGGGTATTTTGACATTTTTTCTAATAAGTTTTGTTGGTATTGAAGTAGATTTAGTTCTTCTGCCTTCATTATTTACAGGAGGATTTTTTGCCGCTCTTTCTGCTCCTTATTTAGTAAGAGTTTTACCTAATAAAATTTGGAAATATTTCATACCCTCCTATGCATTTGGAATTGGAATATTTTTATTATTAAAAGTATTCGTATTATGATTTGTAATATTAATTGGCTATTTCAATTTAAGATTTAACTCTTAAATGGCTAATTAATTCTTTTAATAGACTTAACTCCTCTTTAAGAATTGGTTTATATTCGAATTGAGTTACAATCTTAGCGGATATGGCAATTAATATTTTAAAATCATGGAGATATGAATTAGAAAAATAGTCCTTTTTATTAAAACTCATACTTTAATCATGTATTCAAGATTTTTATCAGGATCTCTTTTTGCATTGTTTTCAGCAATATTATTATGTATTCTTTCCATATATTTATTGATTTTCTTTTCATATCGCCATTGAAACACAGATGCTACAAACTCTTTTTTTAAAATTCTTTCCTCGACTCTTAATTCTTTTCCTTTTTCCGTATTTATTTTATAACGATTCATATTTACATTCATTTTCTACAATTTATTTTTCGTCTCTTTTTTACTTCATTATGTCTTTATTCATTTTTTGTGAATAAAGATCATATATTTCCTTAATCCTATGTTTTTCAACGACAAAATCTACCTTTGAGCCACAGAAAGGAAATATTTTCATCTTTTATTTGTTTTTTTAAATCTGACAATAGTATCTCCTCTTTTTACTTAATGTTCTTTATAATAATATATCGTTGAAGAAAAATAATCTCCCCAAATGTTTTTTATCAAATTTTTCATTTCAATTTTTAAGATATCACCTTTTTTGATGATTTCTCTACTTTCGGGAGTTTTAATTAAGTTCTCTTTTAGAATCTCAGATTCTATGATCTGATAAAATAAATCTTCAAACTCTTCTATCACAAATTCTGATATTAAATTCAGAAATTTAGATCCATAGAGCTCCATCTCTTTTGGCAGAGCAATAATTACAACAATTATATCAAAAGTTTTTTCTCTGAGTCCTAATTTTCTTTTTTTAGCAAAATATACTTTTCCATCATAAATTAAATTAATTTGCTCAGAATCTTTCTGATCTTTTGCATTTAGAAACCAAATTGGATGAAATTTAATTGGACGCATCAGTTTTTCATCATTTTTAATAAAATCATCTGGAAAAATTAAGAGGGGGATATATCCATTGATTTCATCAAAATATATTATAAATATTTGGTACAATTCTGGAGATAATGCCAAATTTTTTTTGCTACTTTTTTTCTAATCTTTTATATTCAAATTTAATATTTGATATATTATTTATCCAATAATTATATATCAGAATAGATCATTTAAATATTAGTATTGATATGCTAAATATGGTAAATATATGAATATCATTATCAGGATCAATAAAATCATAGAAAATGAAACAACAAAGCATTAAAGAATGATAACTAAGAAACATATAATTGATTATTTTTAGTGTAATATTTCATCTTTTCGTTAAATAATTTAGTTATAAAAAAAAATATTATATATTGTAAAAAAAAATTAATGAGAGATTTTAATTTCCTCTCTGAATACAATTTTTTTTGCCTTTTCAAACGCATATTTATAATCAAAAATTATCTTTCCTTTCGTATCTGCTGCTTCCTTTAAAATTGACGATTCAACCTCCGATTTAAGGCGACCGATTGCTAGTGCTCCAATTCCAAAAATAGTTGGATATATTTCTTTATTATTATCTTTAGGTTTTAACCCCTCAATTCCATAAGGTGGGACTAAGTTAATATCCACTACCAATTTATTTTTTAACTTGATCATGACTTCTTTTGATAATATTTGAACTCCTACGGCTGCCAAACACCAAATAATATCTGCATCTTCAACAACTTCAAATATCTGATCCTCTTCAATAGCAAATACGCCTTCGATTGAACCGCCTTCTGTTCCACTTTTGTCTGATAATTCTTTTGCTAAGTCTTTAATAAATTTTTTGCTTGATTTATTCCATGTTTCCACAATATAAGTCCTAGATTTTAATTTCGCGGATAATAATGCTGCGATTCTAGCCACTGGTCCTGCTCCTAATATTACAACTTTTTTACCTTCTAAATCTTCAATTTTATGTTCTTTAGCAAATTCTATAGTTTTTGCTACTATGGAAGAGGCTGTAGTATGTGAACCTCTATAATCAATAATTATTGGACATTCAAAAGGGGGAACTAAAGAACTTATAACTTTTTTAGCAATCTTTTCTCCTTCATTTACATTAGAGCCCCCTATGAAGAATGAAGTAGGGGCGCCAGGTTTTCGAGAAAATATAGCATCTTGTACTAATTTTGGTACTTGTTCGGCTGTTAATTTACTTATCGGAACAACGATATCAAATCCAGCGTCATATGCCATATTAATATCAAATGGCGAAGCATTCTCATCAGTATCAAAAAGATAACAGATTTTTTCTTGTTTTTCCTTTTTCTTGATTTTTAAAGGAGTTAAATTAATAATAGATTTATCGAGAATATTCCTAATAGAGGGATTTTCAATATGATTTGCAAATTGGGCTTCTCTTTTGATTTTAATTTCCATAATATCTACTCCTAATTCTTCAGAATATTGCCTAATTCCATCAAAGTGCCTGACATCACAAATATGGAAAGCGACTATATTTTTGCTATTATAATTTCTAGCAATTTCCATAATCTTCATCATCATCCATGCTTCTCTGACTTTAAACCTTACTTCATTTTCTTGCTCATTATATTCTTGCTGTAAATATTGCTTCCATAAAAGAGCTCTTTGAAATTTATAATCCTTTTCCGGAGAGATTTTCCCTGATTCCATATAATTGCCAATAAAACTTTTCAATTGTTTTATGAGACTTCTAGATTCATCAAAATTTGCATTAAGATAATTTTCTGCATTTTCAGATATATCAATCTTCCGATAAGGAATTTTATATTCATTAAATAGTACTGCGATTGGATCTTCTTCTGAAATTACCTCATCCCATCTACTCCCTTTTTCTTCAACTGCAAAATCAGGATGGTATTTATCAATAAGATTTTTTATTAGATCGAGATACTCTTTTGAGATTAAATGTAGATTCCAAGCTAGGTCATGTTTTTTTTCTGCTGGTCCTTCAAACCACCAATCAATTGGGAATTCGCTTTCAATTAATACCAATTTTAAATATTTTTTTTTTAAAGGTTTTAATTCTAAAACTTCCATTAATTAATCTCCTCTTGTTTTATAATTAAATAGGGTATATTATGAATAATATTCAATTCATAAACTATTGCTTCTATATAAAGCTCTCTTAATTGCTTAATTATTTTTGAGAGAGTTCTTTCTTGAAAAAAATGAATAAGAGATAATTCTTCATAATCATATGATCTTACTAAATCTAAAATTTTTTTAACAATCCATTGTGGCCTTATTTTGGTTTCTAGAATATCCTTTTCATGAATGACTTCTTTTTTAAGAACATCGATCCAAGATTTTAGATTTAATCCCTTAAACGAATTTTTATCATCTATATTCCGATATTCGGTTAATAACTCGTTAATTTGCTCTTCTTTCTGGATTATCGCTTCAAAAAGGTACCCATGAGCATACTCGGGCATATCTAATAAGTAATATTTGACGTTTAAAGCATTTAAGACAATTGAAAGCCTAGAGCTTTTAAATGTTTTAAAATTTTCATTGTTTATTTCAACTGTAATAAAAGAAATATTACGATTGTTTATTAATCCCTTTAAAGTATCAATATCATTTATTTCAGAGCTAATTCTATTTTTATCTATTAAATATATAGTAATTTTTTTATCGTTTATTGGTTTTAATTCTAAAACTTCCATTTTAATTACCTTCCTTTTTTTATTATTAATATATCTCAATGGAACTATCATAACATCAAAAGATGAACCCGTTCCATCTTTCTGAGCTATAAGATTAATTCCAATTATATAAAAATCTGATTAGAATTTAAACAGTTTGATAAGAATAACTTTTTTTATTTTGACAATTTAAATTTTCAAAATTTATTTTTAATGATTCTTATTTTCATTAAAAATATTAAGCAAATTTCGCCATTCTTCAACAATTAATCTTTTTTAAAAATTTGAATTGAAAAAAATATTTGTCAAATTTTATGACAAAAAAAGAAATTCAATATTTTAATATAAAAATAGATTGCTTCATCTTAAATTAGGTATTTTTTATCCAAAAAGATAACAGAACAAATCTGTTAAAATAAATTAAGTTCTTTAAAAAATATTTAATAATTCAAAATTAAAAATTCTTATATAAACCAAATCAAAATAAAGAACGGAATCCATTTATTGTTATATATTATTCTGAAAACCCATGCTATGGGGTAGTTTCCTCTCAACTAACATTTTTTTAAGAGGATCATTCATTTTCAGACTATATTTGATAAGGAGCTAAAGCTTCAATTTTTTTCCAAATAAGTTCAATAGAATCAATATATTCTTCCTTATATTCAAGTTCAGTACTACAAATCCCTTTTATCTCTTCAATAATTTGTTTATCTCTATAATATTTTAGGTCAATTGCTCTAGCAGGACATGATGTAACACAAACTCCGCAACCTTTACATTTTAAGTCGTCTACTTCAGCTATATTTTCTCCATTAATTTTTATTGCCTTATAATTGCATAATTTTTCACATCTATGGCAACCCATACATAGATTTTCATTTATTTCAGCGATGATTAATTCTTGACTTATTGTATCTTTAGAAAGTAAAATAGATGCTTTACTTGCTGCAGCTAATGCTGTTGATACGGAATAAGGGATATTTTTAGGTCCAGTAGCACAGCCGCATATATAAATACCCAAATTATTTGTCTCTTGAGGTTTTAGGCATCCATGAATTTCGGTTAAAAATCCATTCACATCTTTAGCTATACCTAATGTCTCAATAATTTGTGCTGTTTTTTTAGAAGGAACCATACCTGTTGATAATACAACTAAGTCGGTATTCATAGTAATGAAGTCATTTGTTAAAGTTGAAGAAGCTGTAAGTTTTAATTTCTTTGTGCTCCTATCTTCTCGAATGTCTCCTACTTTTCCACGAATCATCATAATCCCCTTTTCTCTCGCTTTTCTATAATATTCTTCATTTCCTTTATCCCACGTCCGCATATCTATATAAAAAATAACAATTTCTATACCAGGATATTCTTGTTTTAACAATTGAGCATTTTTAAGCGCAACATTACAACATACTCCTGAGCAATAGGGATTCCCTTTTAAAGATCTTGAACCCACGCATTGAATCATAGCTACTGTTTTGGGGACTTTCCCATCAGAAATTCTATACACATGACCACCTGTTGGTCCAACTGGGCTTAACATACGTTCTAACTCTATTTGAGTAATAACATTGGGATATATACCATATTTATATTCATTTTTTTTCATAATTGGATATTCATCCCAACCGGTGGCAATTATTACCGCACCAACTTTTAAATCAACATATTCTGAGGTTTGTTCTAAATCAATAGCTTCTGCGGGACAAGAGTTTAGACAATTTTTACATCCTATACACACATTCTTATCAATTAGAGCTATTTTAGGCACCGCTTGAGGAAAAGGTATGTAAATTGCATTTCGTTCTCCAATACCTCTGTTAAATTCGTCAGGTACTTTTATTGGGCATTTTATTGTACATAATCCACAACCAGTACATTTATGTTCATTAATAAAACGAGGCTTTTTATGTATTTTAACATTATAATTTCCTGGGACGCCCTTGAATTTAATAACTTCACTATAAGAAAATAATTTTATATTTGGATGTTTTGAGGTACTAACCATAATAGGTGCAAGAACTCATATTGCACAATCGTCCGTAGGATAAATTCGATCTAATTGTGCCATTTTTCCGCCAATTGTGGCTTCTTTTTCGACTAAATATACATTTATTCCATGATTTGCCAAGTCTAATGCAGCATTCATTCCTGCAATACCAGCACCGATAATTAATGCTGATTTTTCTATTGATATCTTTTTATAAGGTATTATTTCTAATTCTCTGGCTCGATTTATCCCTGCTTGCACCAACCTTATAGCTTTTTCAGTAATACTTCTTTTATTTCCCGAGTAAGTAAATGAGCAATGTTCACGAAGATTAACCATTTGAAAGTAATAAGGATTTAATCCTGCTTGAGCTAAAACTAATCGATAGGTAGATTCATGGATTTTTGGTGTACAAGCCGCAACAACTATCCGATTTAAGTCTAATTCTAAAATGTCGTTTTTAATAATATTTTGTCCTGGATCACTACAAGTAAAATCATTTACTTTAGCAACAATAACATTTGGTAGTGCTTCAACATAGTCTCTAATAAGATCACAATCGACTGAAGCGCTAATATTAACTCCTCCTCTACAAATATAAACTCCGATTCTCACTTTGGTCTGTACTTCAGACATTTAATTCACCTATTTAAAATATCACCAACTAGTAAATTTATGAAATTTAAAGAAGAAAAATTTGCAAAAGCATAAAATGCTTCTTTCATCTCCTATT
>JBHLKA010000070.1:3766-13181 GCA_048887145.1 Candidatus Hodarchaeota archaeon | reverse complement strand
GCCTAATTTAGCGCCTATTGCTGCGGGAACTGAATATCCCATTGTTGAAAATCCTCCCGCTGTTAAGCATGTTCTTGGTTCATAAAATTCTAACTCTTGAAGCATTTGAGCTTGGGCATTTCCAGAGCTTGTGACTATTACAGCGTCTCTTTCAAAGAACTTTCTTATTTCCCTAATTACTGTGGAAATCATAACTGGGACTTTAGAATCGTCTCGATGTTTATCAAGATACTCAAACCATTTTTTCTTCTCCTGTTGTATTTCTTTATAATAATCCGACTTTTCATAATTTCTTGAAAAATCCTCGTAATCTAAGATTTCTATAATCTGGTTTAAACAAGCCTTAGCATCTCCATAGATTCCAACTGTTATGGGATAGTTTTTTCCAATTTCATGTGGATCTAAATCAATTTGTATTAATTTTGTAGGCGGAATTGAAAAACTCACACCCTCCTTATAAGAACTAGCAGTCTCATCTGCGAACCTACACCCAACAGCAAGAATTACATCAGCTTCAGAAGTCATTTTTAGCCCTACAGTTGTTCCTTTACTTCCCGCACTCCAACAAAAGAGAGGATGATCATTTGGAAAGGCATCTTTTCCCATCATTGTAACAACAACAGCGGCTCCAATTTTTTCTGCTAATATTCTAATTTCTTCAGTTGCATTGGAAGTAATAGCACCTCCCCCTAAAAACAAGACTGGTCTTCTAGCTTCTTTTAACAATCGTGCCGCTTCTTTAATTAAAGTTGGATCACCTAAAATCTTTCCCATTGGTCTTCTTTTTAATGGTTCTGGTATTTCTACATCAATAGCAGACGCTTGCGCATCCATAGGAAGATCAATATGCACAGGCCCCCTTCTACCAACCATCATTTGATTAAACGCTCTTTGGATTATTGAAGGAATTTGTCCAACAATATCGACTTGATAACTACGTTTCACTATTGGTTCGAATATTCGAGGCATATCTGAATCTTTCTTGCGCTCAATTTCCTGAAGCACTCCTTTTCCCCGCATATGGGTATGTGTATCACCTGTAATAACTAAAACAGGCATGCTATCCACGTAAGCATCTGCAACTCCTATAGCAGTATTAATTGCTCCGGGTCCAATTGATGTGAAAACAACAAGGGGTTTTTGAGTTATTCTGTAGTATCCTACAGCCATATGAACTGCTGACATCTCCTGCTTTGTTTGAATTAAGGTTAACTTTTCTTTATCTCTGAAGAAACTATCAACTAAAGGCAAGTTTCCATGTCCAGGGATTCCTAGAACATATTTTATACCTTCTTTTATTAAATATTTTGTGATTATCTCACTTCCAGTGTATCTGGACATTTTAAATAACAACCTAAATTTTAATAAATATAATTTGTTAAGTAAAATATAGATTTATGTTTGGTTACCAATAAAAATCTTATACTGATAAATGAAGGAATTTAAACTTGTATTCTAAAAATGATAAAACAAAGATTATACTATATTATTTTTGCGAAAATTTGTTTTGCTTCTTGATAGGATTGATTATTTTCGGATAATTTGAGTAAATTACCCCCTGTAAGATTTATTTCTCCAATTTCATCATTATTTGAAATAAATCCTAGTAATTTTACATTACCTTTATTTAAGCTTTCTACTTCCTTTTTTAAAATTTCTCTTAAATTTTCGGGGAATCTATTACCTAAAATCCAAATATTTTCAAATTTCAGTTCTACTTCATCTGAAATCTCAAGGATGCGTTTCATGGTATGAATTCCCATTTTACTGGGATCTGTTACTATTACTAGATCAGTAACATCTCGACCCGTTTTTCTGGCGAAATGTTCCAATCCTGCGGGTGAATCAAGTAATGTAATATCATAATTTTTAGATAATGTGTCTATACAATTCTTAAGAACGGAATTAATATAACAATAACATCCCTCACCCTCCTGACGTCCCATTTCTAAGAGATCAAATTTATCCATTTCAATCAAACACCGATAAACGTCTCCCTCTATAATCTGATTCTTAGGGACATCCAACGGAAGTTGGCGCTTCTGAATCTTGTCTTTTAACACTTTCATCTTGCCCCCAATGGTCTCCCCAAAACCAATTTCTTTCCCTATTACATCTGCAACATTTGCATCAGGATCAGAATCGATTACTAAAATATCCTTTAAATTAGCTTTAGTATCAAGAAGATATTTCAAGAAAAGGACTAGGTTTGTTGTTTTCCCTACCCCTCCTTTTCCTGCAAACGCAACTATTTTCTTCATATTATTTTGATTTATTTAAGTAATTATTCTTATTTGAAGAAAATTGAAGAATAGTTAAAAATTTGTCCCACATAATCTAAAAAGGAATAAAGCTTCAAGCAAAATAATTTAAAATTAATAACGAAAAAGAGTTAATAATTAATAAATAGTAATAATAGGTTAAGTTTTTTCTTGACGATATACTGGGACAATTTTAGAAGTAAAGTCTTCAAGGGTATAAGAAAATTCATCCTCTCCTGAAATTTTACCTAATTCCAGCATAATTTGCCTTGCTAATAGCCAAAATGCTAATCCTAAAGCTTTCTTACCACGATTATTCGCTGGAACTGCGAGATCAATACCATTAAGTACGTCATCGGTATCAAATAATGATACAACCGGTATACGTGCTAATTTCGCTTCTCGAAGGATCACTTTATCTGCATGGGGATCAACAATCACTACAACTGAAGCGTCTTTGATATAATCATCAATTTGAGGATTAGTAAGGGAACCAGGTATAAATCTATCAACTATTGCCTTGCAACCTAAAGCTTCACAAAATTTTCGAACTGGTTCTTTACCATATCTCCTAACAGACGTTACAATAACTCGATCGCTTCCTTCCTCGATGTATTTACTTAGGAATTTAGCTGCAATTTTTAATCGCAAATCTGTTTTGGTTAAATCAATAACATAAAGACCATAATTAGTCTGCCTGTAAATAAACCTCCTTGCATCCCCTGATAACAGTTTAGTTCCAATATGTATCCCACAACTTAAATATAATTGTTTCTGTTCTTCATCTTTATCCATAATTGCTTTTGCCGCTTCTGCTTCCTCCTCAATACTTTCTGTATCTAGCAGATCAAGTTCTTCTACTAAATCGAGATCATCTTCGAAATCTTCTTCGAAATCCTCTTCAAAGTTAAAAACTTCTTTTTTTTCCTTTTCTTCTGTTTTTTTAGAATCTTCGGTTTTTTTCTTTTTTTTAGCCAAGGTATAACCCTAAAAGTTAGTAAATTATTAAGTTAATTTAATAATCTTAAATATATTAAATAAAATACCATAATTTTAATATTTTATTAAAAGAAGTCAACTACTTGCTTTAGAACTAAAGAGTTAAAATGTGATATTAATTTTTATTTATAATAATTTTTGATTATGTTAAATACAAAACAAATTATGTGTATTATGGTTTAGACTATGGTATCATACCGATTGGTAATTGGAATCATCGTTGGTATATTATTTAGCTTTTTCACTGTATTTTTCTTCAGTATGCAAGATATTTTATTAGTAATTCAAGCCACTGCAGGCTCAGACTTTTTAAAATTAGTTACATTGTTGATCGGAGCAAACTTTAAATTTGATATTATTTCATTCTTTACAGGGACACCTACTATTATTGGTTTCTTTGCTCCGCAACTTTTAGCAAGCATTTTTATAGGATATTTAAGCGGATCTATTTCAAAAGGATTAAGAAGAGGTTTGATTGCTAGTGTTTTAGTAATTGTGGTCGACCTATTAATTTGGATGTTACTTAGTGTTATAGGTGGAGAGGATCTAATGGCATTATTTCAAGGACCTCAATTAGTTTCAACCATAGGGGGAATTCTTACTGCTATTATTGGAGCTCTTTTAGGTGGTGTTCTTGGAGGTTTAATAAGTGGCCCCTATGAGGAAGTTTATTAAAATAATACTATTTTAAATTAAAAAAATAAAGATTATTCTTTTATAACTTTCATTAGCTTTAGTGTTTTCAAAATTTATGTTTATTTTTGGATAAAACTTCTGGTGTTCGTTTTAACTTTTTTATTTTGAATTCTGTGAAAGCAATAAATGGAATAATAATCCCTAATCCTATTCCGATAATTAATATGGAATTAAATATATTTTCTGAATTAAGATTATTTTGACCAGCCTCTCCTCTATCTGGAGGATTTTCAATGTGAACAGAGGGCCCAATAAATATTGATGTCGAGTTTAAATAAGTTCCATCACTACATTCAAATGAATAATAATATGGATTTGGTGATGGCTCTAATAAGGTTGAATATTGATAGACACAACCGTCTACGTAGTTATTATCACTTGGATTCTGTTTTTCCATATAAAATGCTATATTATTAATTAGGATTTTCACATAGGTGGGGGCATTATTGTCAAAATCAAAATAAGTTACAGTAAATTCGAATATGGTATGTTCAGTACCGGAATTAGGTAGACTAGTAGAAGAAGTTAATAGAGGAGCGTTTATATTACTAAAAGTATAAAATAAAAAGTAATTAGACCAACTTCCATTAAAAATTCCATATGTGGGACGTATTCTCCAATAGTATGGGTTTGGTTGAAAATCTATAAAGATCGAGAGACTTGAAACTCCTGTAGTTTCAATAATACTACGGAATTCATAAATTATATGAGAGAAAGCTGTATTATTTGATATTTGTATTGTATAATTTACTGTACCAAAAGGAGCATCAACACTTGACCAGCTAAAATTAACCCAACCACTCGCGATATTAGCATTATAACTAGGACTTAAAAGGGTTATAGGATCAATGTTAAAAAATGGAGAAACTTCAGGTCCATTAATCCAATCAGTAGAATTAGTAAATAATCCATCCGAGCAATTGATTTGAAATTGATATAAGTTAAAATCTAAGGTGGTATTAAAAAAGAATTGAATTCCATCTAAAGCTATATTATCGAAGATATCGACTGGTTGCATAGTATAAATTAAACTATTAATTGTAATATTTACCTGTACAGGTAGATTATTGTCCTCATCAACATATAAAACCGTAAAGTTAAATAAAGTGAAATCACCACCGTATCCAGGCATTACTTGAGGATAAATAAGCCTGGGTTTGTAATTATTAGTACTTTTGACTTCTAAATTGTCAAATATTCTGGTTGAGTTAATAAAAACACCATCACTACAATCAAAATAGTAACTATAATTATATGTCGAAGCAGAAAGATATGTTAAATAATAATATAATACGCCATTATTGTAGATGTTATCAGAATCGTGAACTTTAGCCATTTCATATAGCGTACCATTAATTATTACATTAACATAAGAAGGAGTATTATTGTCGATATCAGTATAAATTACTGAAAAATTGAATAAAGTTCCCTGATTTCCAGAAATGGGTGTAACTATTCCATTGGATAATGAAGGTTTATTAGCATTATTTCTAGAGACAAAAAACATCCTTAAATCAGAATGATGCATGCTTCCTAAAGAATTGTTTCCAAACACTTGAATATTGTGGGCACCATTTTCTGGAAAAGGAAATGTAATATTTCCCAATATTGTCTTATTGGGCAATCCATCTAAAGAATAACCCATCCATTTAAGCGTAATTATCTTTTCTAAACTAAGCAATAATCCTTCATCCAAGTTATCTCCAACATTATAATTTGGATCCCAAGAGAAACCGATAGCGTCCACCCACCACTCAGAATTGGGAGCAGCATCAGTAGAAATAGCCAATCTTTCTAGGTGATTTGCGTTTGAATCAAAAAAAGGCATTTCCCCTGATACTATGCCATCAACAATAATTCTATAGGATGCCATAGATAATCCTTCATAGGCAGGAGCACCAGCGCATCGAAAATCGATTCGTAGGTGGTGCCATGTGTTATCTTGTGGAAGTCCCACGTTGGAAACATCATGATAACCCACACTATCGTAGTATTGCCACTTATCTTCTAGTATATTAACTTGAAAGCCTTTCCTTATTGTAGTATCCCTCATAAAAACAACAAAGTAGGAATCTGTCACATCAGCACCTAAAACCCATAATTCGATAGTCCCGGTAGTGGGATCTTTATCAGGATAATGATTCATACTACGCCACTCATTTTCATTATCATAGATATGAACCACTTTTTTATGTCCGTTTTTCTCTGAAACCACTTCTATCTCGTAGTTGGGAGGGTTTTCACTCAAACTCCACTCTTCTGGGTCACTCCCATTGTCATCACTTTCAAATCCATAAGTAGCTGGGTAATATCCACTCATTGGTTCTATATATGTTTTATTTTCAGGAGTAATAATTGTAATATCTTGAACAGAGAAATATCTAATATCAGATTGATACAAGACTCCAACTGTATTATTGCCAGAGATTTGAATATGGTGAGCACCTTTTTCTGGTATAGGAATTGTGGTATTTCCTAATATTGTCTTATTTGTTTGCCCATCTAAGGAATGGCCTATCCAATCTAAAGTTGTACCACTATTAAAACTAAGCAATAATCCTTCATTTCTATTATCTCCAATATCATAAGATGAATCCCATGAATATCCAAATGCATCAAAATAACCAAAATATTCAACGCCTGATGATCCACTTCCTATGAGTACAATATTACTTGGATTTCCTGAATTTTGAAAAGAGTAGGTTCCTTTATCTTCACCATTTATATAAATTTTATATTCATTTTGATTTAATCCTTCATAGGGATTACCTGAACTAGACCGAAAATCCAATCTTATATGATACCATATGTTTATTTCATATATATCAAGGAGTTGAAAAATAGAAGATCCAGGCCATGTACCAATTTCTCCATTCCGCAGTTCGATTTCAATAAGAAATTCAGAATCCCCATAAATTAAAATAGTTAAAGCTTCAGAATATGAAAAATCACTACTGTGGGCAACCCAAAATTCAATAGTGCCTTCTGTATTATTAAAGTAATTCTTTAAATTCCATGCGCCTCCCGTTCCAGGAGAATATCCCTTTAACACATGTTTATGTCCATTAAATTCAGAACTAACTTGAATTGAGGAGGTCCCAGATGTGACTTTCTCCCATTTGTGTGGGATTGTTCCGTTTGCATCATTTTCAAATCCATAGGTTGCTGGATAATAGCCATTCATCGGTTTTGTGTATGTTTTATTCTCAGGAGTAGTGATATTAATCATATAATTATTACTTGCAGAAGGATATTTTATATTATTTATAATGATTTGATCTTTTTCGGTGGAAAATGAATCCAAACTTGAGATATTTCTAGTTAAAATGCCTAAAAATAAAGTAACTGTAAATAAAAGTAATATAAACTTACTTTTCTTTTCATTTATTCGCATTTAATTACACTTCATTTATCATTTTAAAATTAATTAAAAAATTGAATTAAGATTTTTTCAACGGGGTTCCGCAATTGAAACAAAATGTCATCTCTGATTTAATCTTAGTTTTACATTTAGGACACACTATAAAACTTTCAATCTTTTTTTCAGGATACATCGGTACATCTTCAATGTTAAAAACTTTTTTTTCAAACTTTAAATCTTCTTTTAAACTTTTTTCTATGTCGTGATCGGGTTTATCTTTCAAATTTTCTTCTGAAAATGTTTTATCTTTTTCTGAATCCATTATAGACTTCTGAGTTATTGAAGGTTCATCCAACTGCTTTTGTTCCATTTCCTCTTTTCTACTAGGATTTAACTCATTAAGACATTCAGCGTAATTTTCATTTAGGAAAGTAAAGCTTAAAGTATTATCATTTGAATTTAAATTAATTTTTAAAATTTTGTCAAATTTTATTTTAAATCTCATCTTACTTTGGTGATTAAGATAAGGATATACGAAAGAAACCACTAAAATCCCAATGCTAAAAAAGATAGAATTTAAGAAAAAATAAATGACAATGGACAAGAATAATCCAAGTAAAGAGATTAAGACAAGTAATTTTCCACTTTTAGTCGCAATACCCTTCTTCATTTCAATGAATTTTTTGCATTCTTCACAAATTGGGAGATCAATTTGATAGTTGTATTTATAATCTCTGGAATATGTATAAGCTCCGTAAAAGTATTTTTTCAGTCGGTTTTTTGTACTTTTTCCGCATGTAATACAAATATTTGGAAAATTTAATTTATTATAATTTTGAAATTGAACCGTTGTATAATTACTCTTACTAATTAAATTTTCTTTAAGAGTATTTGGTGTCTTAATTTATAACGCCCTCCCACATTCAGTGCAAAATTTATTGGTTATTTTATTTAAAGTTCCACAGAATACACAGCTTTTAGTTAAATGGGTCTCCCCTATTGTTGGAGAAGTATATGAAGTTAAAGAACGTATTGAATCCTCAATTCTATTTAAAGAATCTAGAATGATTATTTTTAATCGACTATTCGTTGGTTCGGGGACTCCTAACATCAATGCTTTTAGCATGTTTAGTATTGATTCTTGATAACGACCCTGACTAAATAATTTAAATGCATAGTTTGCCATAGTTAATGCTCTTTTGCCTTCTGTAGAATTACTAGTTTTTGGGGGGGGTAAATGATATAAAATTGTATTTTTTAATTGATTAATATTTAGTGAAGTAGTTTTGGTAGTAGGTTGAGTATATGGAACCGAATATGGACTTTTTTTATAAGGAACTACTTGTTTTGGTTTTTCTTGCTTTGTAACCGTTAAGGCATTGTAGATTTCAGATTTTTTACCAATTGAGAATTTTGCTTTCGGGATTTTTTCTTTAACATCATGTTTCTTTTTATAAAGTTGAGTGCGTACAGTATAATAACCTGTGCTTAAAAGCAGTACAATACCAGCTATGTTGAAAAAAACAGTATTTAAAGTTATTTTAGCATCTAAAGGATTACTACCCCATAGTACTTCAATACCATCCATATATCCATCACCATCAGTATCTGGATTGGTTGGGTCTGTAAAATGGATTAAAACTTCATCTCCATCTGATAAACCATCATTATCAGTATCTGAACCTTGAGGATTTGTTTGAATATTATATTCATATAAATTGTTTAAACCATCTTGATCATTATCTAAATTTGCATCGTTAAGAGTAACATTTAGATTATTCATAAATTCCCAGTAATCAGGCATTTGATCATTATCTGAATCAGCATCATTCGCTAAGGATCCGATAAGATATTCTAGTAAGTTTGATAAACCATCATTATCTTTATCCTCATTTGCATCATCTATTGATAGATTTAATCCATTTTGATATTCATAAAAGTCATTCATGAAATCACCATCTGAATCTGCAACTAAAGGAGAAGCTCCACATTGATACTCAAGGAGGTTAATCAATCCATCATAGTCATTATCCATACCTGAATCATCCACTAATGGATTTAGATTATAAGTAATTTCAAAACCATCATCCATGCCATC
>JBHLKA010000070.1:0-3666 GCA_048887145.1 Candidatus Hodarchaeota archaeon | reverse complement strand
AACCATCATCCATGCCATCACCCTCAGTATCTTGAAGCAATGGATTCGTTGTGTAAACTAAGACCTCTACACCATCAGATAATCCATCATTATCTGTGTCAGGATTTGTTGCGTTAGTAAAGTAGGTAAGAATTTCATCTCCATCTAACAAACCATCAACGTCCGTGTCATTTAACAATGGATCTGTATCTCCATAATATTCCAACATATCCTCTAATCCGTCGGCATCAGTATCATTTGTTTCAGGATTTAAATCCGTCATTATCTCAAATACATCGTCTAATCCGTCAGAATCAGTGTCTTCAGAATAAGTTTGATTCAATACAATAATATAATAACCATTAATTTTTGCATAAATTCCGTATCCACTTAAACCTGAAACGTCATTTAATTGAATGGTTCCTGAATATTCCCCAAAACCCGTATTTGACGCCGGAATTGTCGTGAGATCTAAGGTGTTGTAAATTACACCTGCTGAATTATTACAAACAGCAACTTTTAATTCCTCAATCAAACCTAATCCATACAAATCAAAAGAATATGAAAGGATATTTCCAATCGGAATTAAAGATATATTTCCAAAGGAAGTACTTAACATAACTTCACCTGAGATACCATCATATTCTTGAGGGTGATGAGTATAGCCCATAGATTCTGAATGTGATACAGTGTTTGAATAGATATAAGAATAACATTCTTCCATTGATCTCACACCATCTCCATTAGAATCTGCAGCATTATCAAATGATTCAAGAAAGTAATTTGTGAAGACTCCATGCTCTAATAACGGAGATTCTAAACTTGATTCTTCATCGCTGCAAGCTGTCATAATGTATCTCCCGACTTGTTGAACCTCAGGAATCATTCCTCCAGTATTACATGCGTCTAAAATTACATATCGTTCATCACAGTGTATATTATCTAATTTAGAGTTAAGTAGGGAATCTAAGTAAAAGTTATTTGGATTATAAGGAATTGAATCATAAGAACATAAAAAATGTGTTCCATCATAAATTTCAACCTCAAATTGATCAATGCTAAATCCCCATTCTGCAATTGAAGAATCAGTAATCATTCTAATGTACATTCTATTATCACTAAGAAGTGGAATCCAGCCAGACCAAAACCCAGTACTGTATCCTGAATAACCTTCATAATACCATCCATCAGCTAAATCAGAATCACCTAAATATACCCAATCATAATCATATTCAAGATCAAAATGATCGAAATGAACCCGCATATATGCAGCATCTGTATAGAATATACTCCACATATTATCATAATTATTAGGATATGGATGTGGAGAATCAATTGAATAACTATGGACACCATCATTTGATGTACTAGCCCCTCCATGTCCAGAATAATAAAAGAAAAATATATCATCACTACTAATTTGGGATGCCACTTGATCAAATGCATTACTAATTGCGTTTTTTGTTGCGCTTGAATCTTGAAGATATATAATATTATTAGGTTTGAAATTGAAATCATTAATCAGCAATGAATATACAGCTTGAGCGTCATCATCGCAATAGGTTAAGTCGGAAGTTGAACCAGGATAATCTGATATTCCAACAACAATGGCATAGGCATTTTTTGGAGTTAGAGGAGCGGAAAATTTTAGGTTTTCATTATTTAAAGGTACATCTTGAAGTGCATTTTCATTATTGAATTCAGAGAATCCTTCATTAATCTGTTTTGTAAAAAAATTTTTTTTTACCAACAGTAAAGTTGCAAAGGATAAAAACAGAATAAGAAAAACGAGAGCAAACTTTTTATTTTTCAAATTAATTCATCTTTATTCATTCAAAAATATTCTTTCTTATTGATTTATTGTCTAATATTATCATTACTTGTTGCTTTAATATATAAATTCTTTGATCTTCTCTTGAATTTAAAAATTTTATCAATAAATAAACCTTAAAGTTAATGAGATTTTATAAGAATTAATGAGACACGAAGAAACATTACCTTCTAGAGAATTTGCGTTTGATTTATTAAAGAAAATGAAAGTACCATACCATGTCCGGTGTCATTCTCTTAAAGTTGCTGAAAAGGCATTAGCTATCGCTGAAAAGATAACTAAAATAAAAATAAATTTTAATCTAATTGAAATAGGAGCATTATTACATGATATTGGCCGATCAAAAGCCCATGGATTTAAACACGCATTAATAGGGGCTAAAATCTTGAGAGAGGGTGGATTTCCTGAAGAACTGGCAAGAATTTGTGAAACGCATATTTTAGGGGGATTAGACAAAGAAGATGCTAAGGCAGTTGGTCTTCCTGAAAGAGATTTCTTACCCAATTCTATAGAAGAAAAAATTATATGCCTAGCTGATAAACATATGGCTGGAACTCGTGAGGTTTCAATTGAGCAGAGGTTTAAAAAGTGGTTCTTGAAATATGGCAAGACTAAAATCCTTCTAAAATCAAAAAAAAGAATTGAAAATATTCAAAAGGAAATACAAAATTTAACGTAAATTATATCTTCTTCTTTTGTATTTTTATCATAAAAATTGTTAATTATTTGATAAGATTTTGTAATCATCATCAAGCATTAAAATTGTTTTTTTAGCAATTTTACAAGCATTGGATAAAATTTTTGCATCTACTTTATCAGGAGTATCTATTTTATTATGTGCGAATTTTATAGCATTAAAAGTTATAATATCTATAGCCTCATAACCTCTTAGGTGAAAGGGAACGGTATCGGTATGGGCTCCTGTATTTAAGTGGAATGACTTTATAAGTAAATTTTCTTTCAATGCCGCTTCTTTGAAATATTTTCCTAAGGTGGGAGATAACTTTTTCCTAGGTAAAACTCCATAGGACTTAATATATTGTACACAATTGTTTTTTTTTCCAGGTGCTGATACCATATCAAAATTGATTTGAAAGGCTTTTTGTTTTTTTAACATATCTTCAAATTTTTTAGTAAAAAATCTAGAACCCATTGTACCTAATTCTTCAGCTGAAAATTGGCAAAACCATAAATTATAATTATCTAGAGGGTGATTTTTAAAATATTCACTTAATGCAAAAACAATGGCCATACCAGAAGCATTATCATTTGCTCCTAGCGATTTATTATCTGTATACAAAAACATTAATGCGATATTTGATATTGAAATAAACACAACTGTAATCCAAATAAAAGGATCTATGATTAAAAATTCTAAATTAAAGAATTTTATTTTAATTGGAAATATCATTGAAAATCTAATCCATTCTACGTATATAAGTTGTATAATATAAAGTATGCCAAAAATGATACCACTAAACAACCAAACCTCGTAAAAAATTATACGCCAAATAGTTCTAAAAGTTTGAGATTTGGAATCCAGGTGGGCAGAAATTATTATATTTCCTGCATTCCCTTCGTTTTTCATTTTTGCTGGAAGTTTTACATAAACATTTGTTGCTTCTAATTTATTGCCAAAATATTCGCCCCAGAATCCAGGATCTTCTGGATATTTTACACTTTTATAAATTATGTGAACCAGAATTACCATAATTCCAATAAACAAAAGTTTTATGAAGAAATAAATGTACCCAAAGAAAGAGAGGAATAATATAAAAGTAAGGCTCATCATTGAGACAAGTTGAATTAATGTTGTTGAGTAAAAGTCTGAAAATTCAAAAGGTTGTTTATGAATT
>JBHLKA010000069.1:8568-13361 GCA_048887145.1 Candidatus Hodarchaeota archaeon | reverse complement strand
TCGGATTGTAAAATTGACATAGCAGCACATGGAGATATTCCATATTGCTCGGCAAATTCAGGCCAACATCGAATAGCTAACGCATCTAATCTGTGGTTCAGCATAAATTGTTCAAATTTTATTGCAAGAATAGCTACTTTATTTAATTGTTCCTGGGTAATTCCTGATACGTCAAATATAGATTTTATTTGTTTTTTTCTTTCAAAAATTTGTTTTTCATCAACGTTTAATGAAAAGACTTCATTTAGTTCAAAGTGATCAATTAAAACTCCAGTCTGTCTATATAAGTCGAGTTCATCCACATCTAAATTAAAAAAACCTTTAGCCCTAAAACCTAAAATTCCAATGTGAGCTGAATTAAACGCTTTTTCTATTCGAATAGCATCAACCCAATTCATATCCATTTCTGGACCTATTATAACATGATAATTTTTTACACCAGCTTTATATAGATTGCTTGCATTTAAATTAATTCCACAAACAGAGTTAAGGCGTATTTTTCCCCCGTCATAGGGTAACTCTTCTAAACCCCATAATAGTATAGGCTTTCTAATTTCTTTATTTAATTCTAAAATTAGATGTCCTAAAGCAAAAGTACCGCTAATACAAATTAATCCATCAATTTTTTTAGTGGCTAAATAATGAGCCGCTTGTTGAGCATCTTCTACTTCAATTAAGAGACCTTCAATTATTTCCCAATTAACACTTTCAATTTTTTTCAATTCTAATTTAATAGTATCAAAAATAGCTCTAGCGGCTTTATAATCAAAAGTTATCCGTCCAAAACAAACTACTCCAATAGTTATTTCTTGTTTCATAATAATTTTAAGTAGGGAGTATATGAGGAATTAATAGTAAAAAAGAAGGATATGATTTATTTTTTATAGTTTATAAAGGTTAAGAATTAAAGGAGTTAGCTTTAAGCTAAAGCTTAGGAATCTTCTTATGACAAATTTGATAAAAATGCCAAAAAATTTAATAATATAGAAATAATAATAATTGTTTAACAAAAATCTAATGTGAACTAATGTGAAAAAAAAAGTATACCTTATAATAGCTATTTTACTTTTCATTTGGTTTCCAGTTCGCGAAGGTATAAAACTAAATCCGAGAGACTTCAAATCTCATGAAAAAGAAGGGATTTCAACTAATGGACCTTCTAATACTCCCTTTATAGTAGGTGTAATGTATGGTCTAAATCATCTAGATCCGCATTTTAGTTATAACTATGTGAGCGGGAGCGCAATTGCTCAAGTATGTGAAGGGTTATTTAGATATAATTTATCTCACCCCTCGCATGAAATAATCCCCCACCTAGCTTCTGAAGATGGTACTTGGTCTGGGGATGGATTAGAATTCACGATACTCTTACAACAAGGAATTACCTTTCACGATGGGTACAAATTTAATGCTTCTGTGATAAAATGGAATTTTGATAGATTGGCGTATTTAATGAATATATCTGGGACCCTTCCTAATACTGTATATTATGGGATGCCAAGTACTTTAGGATATCTGTATGAGTGGCCTGATGGCACTCCTATTATTAATAGAACGGAGGTGTTAAGTGAATATGTAGTAAGATTTGTATTAAATAAGCCTTACGGCTCGTTTAAAGCATTACTCTGTTTTTCTGGGTCATATATGTTATCACCATTTTCAACTCCGGCAGCAGATTATATTAATCCCGATACCGATGATTTGATTGGAACAGGCCCATTTGTATATGATGGGCACGTACCAGATATTAATGCAACTTTCCATGCATATGAAAATTATTGGAGTGGAGAGGCAAATATTGATCAAATGATTTTTAAAGTAATAGCAAATAATGATGCGAGACATATTGCCCTATTGAGTGGTGATATTCATTTTCTTGAGGAGGTTGATCCTGCGTATATTAACACTTTTAAAGCAGATAACAATCTCACTGTCTTAGATTCAGGAAAAACCCAAGCGAGAACAAATTATTTAGGGATGAACAATAAACAAATTAATAAAACTTGGAGAGAAGCAATTTCTTATGCAATCAACTATAGCTCTACCATTGAAAATCTTATGGGTGGTCAAGCTATAAGATTAAAATCTCCCGTTCCAGAAGGAGTATTGTATGCCAATGGATCCTTTAATGTTCCTGTCTTTGACCGGGTACTTGCTAGATCCTATATGAATCAAATGGGTTATGGAATTGGCTTTACAACTGATGGTCAATGGATTAATGTAGCCCAAGGTTCAAGTCCATTTGCTACTTTTAACTATACATATAATGTTGGAAATTTATTCAGAGAAGGGATGTTCTCGATATTAGAAGATAACCTCGCTTATATTGGAGTCAGAGTCGAAGATGCTGGTATGCAATGGGAAGACTTTAAGGACAGATTGTACAACCGAAGGGTTCTAAGTGCTGGATGGGATGCATTACAACTCTACGCTATGATATGGCAGCCTTATTTTAATGATCCATCTATTTATGTTAATAACTTTTACTCTAATACTTCCACCGTTAATCGAGCACAGGTAAATGATCCATATCTTCAAAATCTAATGGAACAAGGCTTAAAAGAAAATGATCCTGCTATTAGAAAAACGATCTACGATGAGATTCAGCGATATTTAGTTGAGGATCTTAGGCCCCATGCATGGCTCCTTGCTAGTGATGTAATTACTGCCCATCACAACAATTTGACTGGGTTTCAACAAAATAGTTTTAACATTCTTGATTTTTATTCATGTATATGGAATCCCTATAAAATAACAATAAATTCCCCTGCAGATATTAACTTCGTAAAAGGAGCTTTAGGAAATAATATTACCTGGACTCTTTCTGCGGTAGATCTTTTAAACCCCACTTATAATATCACCGTGAATGGGATCTTAAACAGAACTGATTCGTGGCAATCAGGCGTCCCAATTATCGTGACTTTAGATCATCTTTCACCAGGAACCTATACATATCAAATTAGCGCGAAAAATGAAAATGAAATGGTTCAAGATACAGTTATAGTTATTGTAGATGCTCATGTATTAACGATTACCCATCCAGAAGATATTACCTTTACAGAGGGAAGTACAGGAAATGCAATTACATGGATTATTACGACAAATTTAGAATTGGATCCAACTTACGATCTCTATATAAACGATACCTTCTCTTATTCTGATTCGTGGGAATCTGGTGTATCGATTTTTATTGATCTTGACGCTCTTACTAAGGGCTCCTATGAATATCGCATTGAAGCATCTAATGGAGTTGAAATGATAAAAGATACTGTTATTGTAAATGTTAACGCAAAAGCTGAGGAAGATGGGTTCACTATTCTTTTGATCACTATTGGGATAGCGAGTGGAGCAGGATTAGCTGTTATCATTACTATCTTAGTGATGAGAAAGAGAAGAAAGTAAAATCAAGTTACTTTTTACCTTTTTTTTTTGAAAATTATCCTCTATGACAATACAGCTTTAACCACGTCCATTATCAGTTAAATAAGCTTATAACTATTTAAAAGAGCTTGTTAAATAAGTTTTTAAAGCATCTTCTGTTACTTATATATTGTATTTTTTTGACAAAAACGTATGGTGAATTAAAATAAAAAAAAGAAGAATTTTCTTTATTTTGGTAATTCTGATTTGCATTTGGACTCCCTTTGTTGACAGTGTAAAAATATATTCAAGTGATTTTAAATATTCTGAGGAAAAAGTGCATTTAAATAATGGATTTCCTGTAGTTCCTTTTATAGTAGGCGATCTATATATTCTAGAGGATTTAGATCCACATTGGACCTGGGACGATGCCGGATTTGATGTTTTTAATCATATATGTGAAGGTTTATATAAGTATAATTTATCTCATCCCTCGAATGAAATAATCCCCAATCTAGCTTCTGGAGATGGTTTATGGTCTTTGGATGGGTTAAATTTAACTATACCTTTGCGCGAAGCAATAACCTTTCATGATGGCTTTAAATTTGATGCTTCTGCGGTAAAATGGAGTTTTGATCGATTGGCTTATTTAATGAATATTACTGGTGATTTACCTAGTACTTGCTATTACGGAATACCAACTATTTTGCAAATGATGTATGAGTGGTCTGATGAAACCCCTATTATTAATAGAACAGAGGTATTAGGTGAATATACGGTAAGATTTATATTGAATCGGCCTTATGGTCCGTTTAAGTCATTGTTATGTTTTCCTGGTTCTTATATAGTTTCTCCTCTCTCAACTCCCGAAAAAGACTATATAGATCCTAATACAGGTGTTTTAATGGGAACAGGTCCCTTTATTTTTGATGAAATTACGTCCTCTGAGGTAACTTTGCATGCTTATGAGAATTATTGGAGGGGAAAGGCACATATTGATCAAATTATTTTCAAAAAAATAAGTGATGTTGATGAGAGACATAATGCTCTATTGAATGGGGATGTTCATTTTCTAGAGGAAGTTTACCTTCCATATATTGACATCTTTAAAGCAGATAGCAATCTTACCGTGTTAGATTCAGGAAAAACAAGTATAATTATACAATATTTAGGAATGAACAATAAACAAATTAATATAACTTGGAGAAATGCGATTTCTTATGCAATCAACTATAGCTCTATAATTGAAAATCTTAAAGACGGGCGGGCCACAAGATTAAAATCTCCTGTTCCGAAAGGAATAATCTATGCTAACGACACATTTAATATTCCTAGTTTCGATCTTGTAACTGCTAGGGCCTATATGAATCAAATGGGTTATGGAATTGGGTTTACAACTGATGCTCAATGGATTGCTGTAGCGCAAGGTTCAA